>CAZJAQ010000026.1:5190-18633 GCA_964544285.1 uncultured Candidatus Bathyarchaeia archaeon | reverse complement strand
CAGGAGAGCTCTTGGCAAACTTGTACATAAGCCAAGATTCCATGCGTGTATCCGTCGCTGGCAACAAAACGTTTAACGTAAAGATGCCGCCCTTTCAGCAATTCCTAGTCGAGCGGGTTTTTAACAAAATGCAGGAAAAAGATAAGGAAGCTGCGAGTAAGGGCGATGTGGAACCTGACAAGATGTTCTCATACGAGTTGATTTTAGAAGGCGATGCTCTTCGGGAGATTGTTGTTAAAAATCTCTCACCAGACAGACTGCGCGAATTAAAGTCGAGCATCCACTGGACCTTAGAGAAAATGTATGAAAAAGCAGAGAAAAGCACTTAGCACTATAATTGTCAAAAACCTGCTGTTCGAGTGTCTACGTTGGACGGTCGAAGTATATGCTCTTGCCTAAAGCAGAGACGGGTATTCCCATGATTACGTGGGCTTCGGGCAACAGCTTCAGCCGTCTTGCGGCGGCTCCGATTCTGTACATTATTCGGTTGTCCACGTTGAGAAAACTTGCTGTTTTTGCTGCCGAGCCTAAGGCTATCCCCATGTCTAAGGCTTTGAAGATGCACGTAGGTCCAACGAAGTCTTGACCTTGCGTTTTTTCGGCTTGGTCGAAGGCTTTGCATGTTGTGTAGCCGCATGCGCCGCAGTTGAGTCCGAAGGATTTCGGTCCTTTTACGCCCACTAGGAGGACTGCTTCAGAGTCGTGCAGGTTCTTGCTGTCGCGATGGAATCCTTTGGCGTTTCTTTCCTCTGCGATTTTCTCCATTTCTGCGGCGATTTCGTCTTTTTCTCTGCCATAGACTACTGCTGTGACTATGTCGTCGATTCCTCCTGACTTGGGGGCGGTTCTTGCGGACACTTGCATGAGTTTTGCGGCTTCTAGGATTGCCTCTTTTTCTCCTTTCTCGCGGAGTATGGGCATCCTTTTTTCCTTCTTAGGGTAAGCCCGCGACGGCGGGTTCGAAGATGCTTCTCATTAGTTCTGCGATTTTGACAAGCTGGTTCGTGTACAAGGCTATCGAGAGGAGGGTTAAACCCGCGAGTAGGAGGAGGGAGCCTATTATTCTTTTTTCTGAAATCTCCATAGTTTTTTCGCCTAAGTATGTTTCTTTATTTCCTTTTCAATTTCTTTTTTTGGGCAGGCTCCGACTATGCGGTCGACTTCTTCTCCGTTTTTCATGATTAGCAGTGTCGGGATTCCCATCACGTTGAACCGCGTGGCAGTTTCTGGGTTCTCGTCCACGTTGAGTTTTGCGAAGACCATCTCGTCTGCGTGTTCTTGGGCTAATTCCTCTATGATTGGGGCGATCATTCGGCAGGGTCCGCACCATTCTGCCCAGCAGTCTACGAATATCAGTGGATGTTTTTTGACTGTTTCGTCGAAGTCGGCGTCTGTGACCGTAATTGGGGTGGAGGTTCTTTCTCTTGCTGATTTTTTGGTCAGTTCGAGCTTCTTTTTGGCTTGGATTTTTTCTAGCTCGGGGTCTTTTTTTCCGAACAAGCGTTTGTGCTCCTGCATCATGCACTTATACATTATTACTGTTAGCCCTGCCTTTTGAGCTTTTTCTGCTGCTTGTTGGTTCGTTATTCCCAGCTGTATCCAGATTACGTGAGGGTTTCCGTGTTGTTTCTTCAGTTGCATTGCTTGGTCTACGATGGGGGGTACGTCTTGTGAGGGTCTGAAGATGTCGACGATTTCTATGGTCTTCTGCGTTTCTGGGGGTATGTCGAGGAGGGTTTTGTAGGCTTTCTTGCCCAAGATTTCGTCGGTGGTGGGGTTGACGGGTATGATGCGGTAGCCTTGTTTTTGCAAGTACCCTGCGACTTGATGGCTGTCTTTTGAGGGGTCTCGGGAGAGTCCGACGACTGCTACGGTTCTGTAGCGTTTCAGGATTTTTTCCGTGTTTGTTTTCAATTCTGTGCCTTCGCCGTAGTGGTTGTCGTTCCTTTACTAAAGGTTTTAGTTTCTCTGCGCTTAGTCTAGACCGTCCATTAGACTCCCTATAGTAACGGCATTTTTGTCCGCAATGTCTAAATGCTGTTTGTTTGAAAGAGACTCTGGGTTTCAGAGGAGTCATGCTCTTGCGAATTCTTTCTAAAAGCTTGGTGAAATTGCTGAGGCAATTGAGTGTGTTTGAACCAAGAGCGTTCAGGGTTGTTGTGATGCCTGACTTCTTCTTGGACCGTTTCGTCTCTTGGAACGGAGACGTGGGACGATTTTCGAGGAGCATACTCGAAGTGGCAGAGCGTAAGGGTGGCAGCATAGACAATGTAGTGCAGACAGAGCTTAGGGGAGGCAATGCTGTTAACACGGCGGCAGCTTTGGCTGTTCTGGGCGTAGACGCAGTACCAATCGTTTATACGAGTAAGCTTGGGCTAAACTTGCTAAAGCTGTACCTTCAACCCCTCGATGTTGACCTTTCGCATGTTAAAGTTGATGACCATACCTCTATAACAACTGCTTTGGAGTTTACGCATGGTAAGGAGAAAAGAAACGTGATGCTGCGCGACTTGGGCTCGTTAGAAACGTTTGGTCCAGTCGACCTCACCGAAGAAGACTATGGTCTTTTGGAGAAAGCTGACTTTGTTTGCGTCTTTAATTGGGCTGGAACTCGTCGACACGGCACAGAACTCGCAGAGACGGTGTTCGAGTATGTGAAAACGAAGGGTAGGGGCAAGACCTACTACGACACAGCCGACCTGCTCGCCAATAAATCAAAAATCCCTCAGCTAGTTGAAAAAGTGTTGCGTCGCGACAGCCTTGTAGACGTTTTAAGCTTAAACGAGAATGAAGCCATCACGTATGCTGGGTATGTGGCTCCAAAGCACGTAGGCAAACTTCAGAAGCGGTATAAATCTATGCCGACTCTGGCTAAGGAATGTGCGAAGGTTCTGGCACAGAAGCTGACAAGCCGCATCGACCTCCACACCACATCTTATTCAGCCACGTTTACAAAAGACGAAGAAATCGTTGTCCCGGCTTTTGGAGTCGATGCGTTGCGGGCAACGGGTGCCGGTGACGCTTGGAATGCAGGAAACATATACGCAGACGCTAACGATTTCTCCACTGAGTTGAGGCTTACGTTTGCGAACGCTGTTGCAGCCTACTATCTCAGCAACCCAGCCGGGGAGCATCCGCAACTTTCGCAGGTTCTTTCATTCCTTCGAGAGATAATGAAAAGGTAATTTCATGCTGTGATGGGCGTGAGACGCTACAAATTCTTAGCCGTCAGAACAAGCTATTGGAAGCCTGGAGAAGACTATGTCGGCGAGATAGTTTCGGCTCTGAGGGGCAGAGTTCGGGAAGGTGACATTGTAGTGGTTTCTGAGAAGGCGGTTTCGACAGCGACGGGCAACATCGTAGACGAAAGCATGGTAGAGCCAAGCCTCACAGCGCATCTTCTAGCCAAGTACTGGATGCGGTACGTCTGGACATACTTTCTTGGACCGCTGTGTCACTTGCGGAGAGAGACAATTCAGCATTTTAGAAACTATCCTGTTAAAGAAGGAAGTGCTCACAAGCAGGTGGCTTTACAATTCTGCGGTTTCTTGCAGGCGCTAATGCATGGGTCTGAGGGCGGAATTGATGGCAGCAACCTTCCGTACTCATACGTTAGTTTGCCACTGAATGACTCGTATCGAGTAGCAGAAACAATACGTCGTGGCATAAAATCTAAGCTGAATGTAAGTGTGACTGTGCTGATTGTGGATACCGATAAGACGTATTCTTGGAGAACCTTCCACTTTGCTCCAAGACCTAAACCTGTTGAGGGAATAGTTTCTGAGGGCGGAGTTGTTGCTTATGTTCTCGGGCGGGCTTTGAGGCTGAAAAAAAGATCCACCCCACTAGCAGTTGCTGGCTCATCGATAAGCGTTGAAGAGGCTTTAGAGATTGCGGAATCAGCTAATCGCGCTCGAGGCTATGGTGCGGGAAGAACAGTATGGGACATGGCTAACACCTTTAAAGTTCCTTTGAGTGGTGTCTCTTGGAAAATGCTTGAAGAAACAGAACATAAACCTGTTGTCATTGCACGACCAGTTCAGTCCTAATATGAAGAATATTTCCTTCTTTTAATGTCCGCGCTTTTCGTCAGACAACTATGGCATCGTAAAATCCATATAGTGAGATAAATCACTTAGAGCATCGCTGCCAAAGTGGAGAAACAGAGATGAGCTTGACCGCTAAGCAGATGGACACGTTCTTCAACCCGAAATCCGTCGCAGTAGTGGGCGCCTCAAAAAAAATCAACAAGGCAGGACACGTGATTTTCAAGAACTTTGTGGAAAACAAGCGAAGAGGCGTGTTCAAAGGCGAGTTATACCCCGTAAACCCGAGCGAGGACTATATATTAGGATACAAAAGCGCCCCTTCCTTATCTAAGGTTGCGGGAGAAGTCGAGTTAGTAGTAATAGTCGTGCCCGCAGACGCAGTTCTTAACGTCATGAAAGACGCTGTTGCGAAAGGCGTTAAGGCTGCAGTGATTATTACCGCAGGGTTCAGCGAAATCGGAAACACCGAACTCGAAAACGCCATAGCATCTGTCGCAGAGAAAGCAAACATCAGAATCCTAGGACCCAACTGCCTCGGCGTCTACGACATAAGCACCGGCGTCGACATGCTCTTCTTACCCGAAACTAAAATACTAACAACCGGAGACGAATTCGTCGCAACCCCACGACCCATGGCAGGACACATCGCGATGATCACTCAAAGCGGAGCCTTCGGCGTCGCCGCCCTCGACTACCTCGCGGGAAGACAGATGGGAGTAAGCAAATTCGTGAGTTTCGGAAACAAATGCGACGTAGCTGAACCAGAAATGCTAGAATACTTCCTCCACGACGACAAAACTTGGGTGATTCTCCTCTACGCCGAAGCCATAGAAGCAGGCAGAGAATTCATGAAAGTCGCAGAAAAAGTCACGAAAAGAAAGCCCATAGTAGCCTTCAAGAGCGGAAAATCCGAAGCGGGCGCAAGAGCCGCCGCCTCCCACACGGGAGCCATCGCAGGTTCCGACAGAATCTACGACGCAGCCTTCGCACAAGTCGGCGTGATCCGAGCCAAGGACATGGAGGAATTCTTCGACATCGGCAAAGCCTTCGCCTTCCAACCACCAGCCGCGGGAAACAACATCGGAATCCTCACCGACGCCGGAGGACCAAGCGTCATGGCTGTCGACGAATGCGAATCCCGAGGTCTTACAGTGAAGAAATTCTCCGACGAAATCCTACAAAAATTCGAAAAACTCAAGCAAGAGGGAAAAATGCCCAAATTCGCCACAAACCTAAACCCCGTCGACATCACGGGCTCGGCAACCTCCGAAATGTTCGAACTGTCAGCAAGAATCTTGCTCGAAGCGTCGGAGGTTTACGGGCTAATCGTGCTCGGACTGCATCATACTCCCGCCCTCCAAGAAGACTTTGTGGACCGAATAGCAAACCTGACGAAGCACTGCACAAAGCCCATCGTCGCCTGCGACATCGGAGAAACAGAGATGGCGATGTTCATCCGTTCAAGGTTCGAAAAACAAGGAATACCCGCATATTCCTCGCCCGAAGACGCTGCCCGCGCGATGGCTGCCCTAGTCCATTATGGGAATTACTTGAGGAAAATCGACTGCTTCAACGATTATCTGGAGATTTGTACGAAGAGGCACCTCGTTAAACCTCTACGTTGACATTTAAGAAGATGATTGTTTCAACTTCGTCGCCGTCTTCGAGCGATAATGTTCTGCGCAGGTTGACTGGTGCAAGAATTTCTAAAACGTTGGACGGATAACTTGGCTTCTCGGGAATGATGACCGCCCCTCTAACTTTGTTCCCTATTAATGCCCTAAAGCAACGTGCAGGAAAGAATCCCTCCGCGGGGACTATGTCGATGCCCCTAGCCTTCTTCAAAATCGTTTCCACTTCTTTCGTCTCGGCTTTTGAGAGGCGGATGTTTAACGTGCCTGGATAAGGCTTGAAGCCTAGTTTTTCTCCTATTTGTCTTGTTGCCCATGGAATTTTGACGAATTGGCTTCCGATTCCTTCGCCACTGAACACTACGCCTTTCACTGCAAATGCTTGCATCTGGCTTTCCTTGCAGAGAAGATAGGCTCACACATCGTGGTTATTTCTGTTTTTTCAGCCATTCGGTAACTTTCTGGAATAGCGGGTTGGCTGACATGTCAAGGACTGGAACGATTATCTTCTCCTTCGTCTCGATGAGAGGCTTGTAGGCGGGCATAGAGGCGTAGCTTAGGAATGCCCAGTAGACTCTGCGCTTTTCGACGAGTTCTCTTGCGGCAGTCTCGGTGTTCACTGATAGGGGGAAATAGATGAAAACTATCCCCTTAGCCCAATATACGCCCGCTGTTTTTCCTCCTGCGACGATGTTAGTGAACCTTGCCAAGTCTTCAGGGGTTGGGAATTGGGTTTCTTCCATGACGATGATTTCTTTGAAGGGTTCGTATCTTATCTCGAGTTCGCTCATCTGTTGCTCTTCTCCTTATGGTCTGTATTTACTGCGTGTTTGTTTTTATTCTCTTCGCATCTCTGCAGCTTGAGGGAGCATCTCGGCGACTTTTCTACCCAGTTCTTCGCATTCTTTGAGGACTCTTTCGTCTGGACTGTAGTTGGCTAAGACGGGTGGTTCTATCGTTTTCATCTGGAACTTGTTTCGCAGAATTTCCAGCGCTTGTCGTGGGGCTTCGCCGCTCCAGCCGTAGGACCCGAAGGCGGCTGCGGGCTTGTCTCTCAGTGCGATGTTGTTCTGTGCTGTTTTTTCTAGGAGGTTTTGGACGTCGAGGGTCATGTGGTGGTTGTAGGTGGGGACGCCGATTATGAGGGCGTCGGCTTTTTGGAGGTCTTCTGGGATGGCGTGATATGTGAGGGTGACTTCTACGCCTTTGACTGTTTTTGCGCCTTTCTCTACGGCATTTGCCATTTGTTCAGTGTTTCCGGTTCTGGTGTTGTAGAGGATTAGGAGAGTCGACATAACGGGTCACCAAGCCTTAGCCGTCTTTCTCCTGCAGAACACGGCTGTCAGTAAGACTGCAACCATCAAGAATGGAAGAATGAATGGTGACGGGAACTCTGGGACTATGACTATTTCGCGTGTGGAGTGTTCGTACTCGAAGTATATCCACCTGTGTGTCTCATTGTCGTAGAGCGTGTAGTTCCAGTAGGTTGGGTTGGCTCCGTCTACAGTGACGTTGAACGGTTCAAAGAGTATTTCGTGGGGAATAGTCACTCTGCAGAATCCGTGAGTTTGGCTGGAAGTCATGTTAGAAACACGCATCTTGATTGTGGTGTTAGCCACAGAATATTGGAAACTTTCTATCGTTGAGTTGGAGATTACGTCAACATGCTTCCCCAACGAAGTGTTGTAACTATGGAAAGGACCCATCAGAGGATAGGGGTCTCTGTTGTTTCCGTCAATTTCATACCATCCATCTCCTATGCCGTCGTTGTTCAAGTCTACTCCAGCGTAGTCGCTCCAGTGGTTACCCTCGGGAGGATAGCTGCCATTCCAAACATCCGTGGAATTATAGGTGTCGACTTGGTGGGTGTTGTTCATGATGTTGTTGTGACAAAAAATGTTTCCATAACAAGAGGTGGGGGCGATGCCGATGTAGCTGTTCGTTATGTTGTTTCCGCAAATAACGTTATTATGGCTGTGGAAGGGGATGATGCCCGAAAAGCTGTTCGACGCTATGTCGTTTCCCGAAATTTTGTTGTTGTTACATTGATAGTCTAGGTTGATGCCATACACATTCTTCACTATCTTGTTTCCGCAGATGCTGTTATACAGGCAGGAATGAGCGAATCGGATGCTCATAATGTTGCTCGTAACGTTGTTTCCACGGATACTGTTATCGTTGCTGGAATTCAAGAGATGGATACCAAAGTTTTCTGAAGTTACCTCGTTTTCTGAGATGCTGTTGCCACAGCAAAGCTCTCTCATGAGAATTCCGCAATCGTTACCGTTTATTTTACTCCTCAAGATGGCATTGTTTGAGGAGCGTTCGAGGACGATGCCGTTTTGACTGATATAATTGGTCTCCAATCCTGGACCCAACTCGCAACTGTTTACGGCTTGAAGCCTGATTCCGTTTGTTCCGTTAACTATTCTCATGATATTTAGTTTAACACCATCAACCATTATGGTTATTACGTTCCCACTTCCGTTACCGTTGATAGTGGTCATCATTTCCGGGTGCTCGATCCAAACCGCTCCATTTAGGCTAACCGATTTGTTCACGACGACATTCTCGTAGAAAACGAAAGGGTCGAGGATAAGAATGTGCCCGTCCAACGTTTCTGGCGCGTTAATAGCTTCTTGTATAGTGTCGTAGCCTAAGCTCGTGTTCATGTTACAAACCCTCCAGATTTGGCTGACCGAATCACCTTTTCTTTTCGATGATGCGTAGAGGAAAGCCTGAGGAAACCCGCAAGAAGAAGCACAGATAAAACAAAAATGGCTAAAGCAGATTTCATAGATGTCATTTACTCTGTGTCTGCTTTGGTTCTTATTGTTTATGGAAAAAAGCCTTTGTTAAATAGTCGAGCTTGTTCTTCTTCTACAGGCTAAGGCGTAAGTGGTTTCATTTTTGTTTTTGTTCGACTTTTTGTCTTATTTTGAGGGCTTCTTCAGTGTATATTTTTAGTTGGCGATCTTGGATTTTCTTTTCAGGTAGCGTTTCTGGGGCGTAGAGAAGTGGTATCACTGCGATGAAGAGAAAAAACGCAGCTAACGAGAAAGCACTTGTTCCAGGAATCAACGCAACGTAAGGAGCAAAAAGCAGAGAAACTAGTTGAGTTAAGAAGTAGGGTGCCTCTCCGACTGCATAGTAATTCTCGGCGCCATGTCTAGAAAGTTCACCCCACATCACAATAGTAAACATTGTCCACAATAATCCGATTGCAAAGCCACTTACGACGATGAAAAAATACCGCGAAATCAACAGCTGCGGAGCTATTCCAAGAATGGCATAGGCAATACCCAACGAAACGAAACCAGATATAATCACTCTCTTCCGTCCAGTCCAATCAGCAAACATGCCCGCTATCAGAGCCGAGAATCCTGCAATGCCAAGCTGGACTACATTCATCACAAGATCCGATTTCCCTATTTGAGTGGATAACATTTCCTCAAGTCCATCCACCATGGAGAACATAAGCCATGCTAAGAAGTACAGACCAAAGGACTTGTCACGAAATACGCTAATAAAAGACGCTCTTCTTTCATAATGAAACTCCAATCCATCTTTCTTCGGAAATAGAAATGTTATGGGTATACTCCAACTTCTCCATATCGAAAGGAAAATCGCACTGGACACTAGATCCATCATCGATGTAGTTACTATAACGAAGGGTGCGCTAATCGTAACAATGAAAAAAGTGAGCCCACCTATCTTCCCTCGATTCTCAATGGGTATGGAACGTGCAAAATAACTTAAGAGATGGGGCATTCCAAGTCCTAACGAGCTGCCTAGAACAACGATGACTGTGATTGCGGCAACAAATGAGTTGCCAACTGGGATTGCTGGAAACAGCGAAGCCATGGTACCAATAAGAAACCAATTACGAAGGAACCTAGTTTTCTGGGCTTTTGACAAAAAGGCTGCTCCAATCAAGGCAGATATTATTATGGAAAGGGGAAAGGCTGCTTCTAGACAGAGATTCGCAACGCTATCGCTACCTACAATGTTGGTGTATTTGGCTACTGTTATTCGCCCGAGGAAATACCAAGAAAATGAGTTAAACAATAGAAGAAGAGCTACAATATGCTCTCTAGTGAAGCCGTTATTTTCTCGAAATCGAAGAGGCATCATTGACACTACACGAAGCTTACGGATTTACGTTGAAATAACCCCTTAAATTAAGGTTAAGAATTGAAAATAAACATTTAATATTCTGATTTCGATTGTGTCCATGCGTAGAACAAAAACGCTTAAATAAGGTGTTCTACACAAATACAGTTCGGGATGAGAGAGATGAAGAAGAAGGCTCCGAGAGTTCCAGCAAGGTCCACATGGAGCTGGGGCGCTTCTTAGCCCGAAAGCATCGGCTTCCAATCAGTCGGGCGCAAAAGAAGCGAAGTTGCCATTATTTCTAATTCCGTGCTTTTGAAAGCTCTAGCATACTTACGTGCCTCTCGGTTCATTCTATCGATAAGGGTTGCCATGTATTCGATCCCACCTGAATCATCGGTCAGTTTTGAAATGTTTCGTAGAGCTTTTTTAGTCAATCTTGGATTCTTGATAAGCGAAACAAGTTTGACGTTTGTTCCCTGCTGCAACGCATATAGTACAGGTAGCGGCAAGGACTCCTTTCGAATTCGGCGTCTAAGAGCATCGAATTCCAGCATATCTATTAACTCGTTCCTCAGAATGCTCATCATACCGACGAGCCTCCCATAACTGCCCAAATCATCGACTTGCCTAACTGAACCACCGCCTATAATCCCTCCTATACGCGTACAAGCTTCCATTTCTGATGCTCTCATCCTTATTTTTCCCAAACCTTCTTCTAGTCTTATATCCAATAGTCCTCGAGATTGAACCTCAACTGCTTCTCCTACGCTTTGCTCAAACCAGATCTTCTCGACAGTTTCGAGACTCCTGATGAACCTTTCTGCAGGCATGTTGGATTCCAGTGTTTTTCGGAGCAACGCGAAACCCCTGAACAGAAGGACATCGCTTAAAATCAAAGCGAAGTCATTCCCGAATTTTCCTGGAACTGTAGGGCATCTGCCTTTTTTTTTCGATTGGTCGATTATGTCGTCATGGATTCCAACAGCCCACCCGAGCAACGTCAAGGCCGCTCCGAAAGGAACCGTGTCTTTCGCATCTCCTCCCACGGCTTTGCAGCAAAAAGAAAGCAGTGCCGGTCTGAAGTAGTCTGGCTGATACTTGAGCATGATGTATTCTATAGCTTCTTGAAGCCTCGGGTTGCTTGCCCTTTCTCTCAACATAGTCGCTTGTGCTAGTTTCCACCCTTCCCTTCCTTCCTTCTCGCACAGTTCTTTGGCTTTTTCAAAAAGCTCCTTCCCGGTTTCCCTCGGCACGTTTTGCCTTTTTTTCATGACAAATTCCCTACGTTATAGCAGTAGCTTATTTAAACGTGTCTCTTTAAAAGAATCACGCTACACGACTGTTCTTTACGTCTTGTTTCTGCATCTGCTCCTTCAGAAATTCGTTGTACGCGTCAACGAGCTGTATGCCCTTTGATGTTATCTCGTAAACTTTCCGGACGCGTCCCTTTCTCGCTTCTTTCTTGCTCCTCATCAACCCCTTCTTTTCCAAATTGTTGAGGAGAGGGTACAGTGCGCCGTGGCGTAAGGTTACACCGTACTCTTCTTCCACGTCCCTGATGATCTTGTACCCCCACAGGGGTTCCGCTTTCACGAGTCTCAGAACCATCAAATCGAGGAAGTTTCTGAACATGCGTTGAACAATTTCGTTCTTGAACCCTTCAGGCATGTATGTCATGTTTTAGACATCTCGTATTTCTGCGTTTCCACGGTTCCCCCTTATAGAGATTATTCAATATTTAGAATAAGTAGGACTGCGGGATATGCTCGTTTATGACTCGTAGTCGCATTAACCCTTATATGGCTGTTTAATGTATAATAAGTCTTGAGATATGTCTTGAGAGAGACATATTGTATACGCGGTGAACAAGCTAACTGTTCAACGCGTCGACAGGAAGGGTGAAAAAGAATGGGACAAGAAACTAGAGAGGTTCAGAACAAGCTCATGAAGGGACTCTTGGAACTTGTGATACTTCAGTTCTTGAACGCTAAGCCGATGCATGGGTACCAGATAATCTCCAGTATACGTAAGAACTTCGGTGTCTACTTCGGTCCGAGCACGATATATCCCCTCCTGAACAGCCTTGAGGAAAAGGGTTACATCAAGAGCCAATGGGACCTCAACAACGAGAGACCAAGGAAAGTCTACGAGCTCACTAGCGAAGGAACAACCCTGCTCAGCTTCACCGAAAACTCGTTGAACCACATCTGCCGCAAGATCAGCAACATCGGGATAGGAAAAAACTTGGTAAACGGGGTCAACGGCATCCTCCAAAAACCAGTCTGCTCAGCGATAAAGACTCCAGCCACCGAAAAGTAAGCTTCAAAACTTCTTCTAACGTTGCCTGCAAGTCCCTCTTCTCACCACCCACTCTGCAGAGTAGACAGCCAAAAAGCCGTATTCTGCGCCATCGGTAGTGTAATTTTCGGGAGAACCAACTACTGAACGGTAAGAGCGATGACCCTCGAAGAAGCTGACATAGTCATGGAGGCTATCAATAAAAAAGGTTAAGGGGTTTGGTCTGTTCTCTATACTTTCTTTCAGCGATTTCTTCTGCACTCTCTCCACGTAAATCGCTCCAAAATTCCGCTATGTGTTTCCCCACGAACCCGTCCACGAATGACGCGATTACGAATGTGATCACTGTCGTTGCTATTCCAGGGAACATCAAGGATGGTGCTATTATGAAGATGCCGTTCACAAGCAACAACGCGATGAACAGAACAAGACCGTGGAGCACAAGATCCCAGAATCCTGCTTTAACTGGAAACCATAATTGAGTCGTTATCACTGCGTTGGCAAACCCGACGATGAGCATCAGGAACCCGAGTCCGATTATCAACCCTATGATGAACCCTAACATGACTAGTACTAGTAACAAGAAAGCCCATACTATTGCTAAGACTGTGAAGAGTAGAGAGAACGCAAACCGTGTATGAAGTATTTTGCTAACTCATTCCAGTTCATTTTCCCACTCCCATTCTTTATTCCAGTTAGAGTTTGAAGACAGACATAGTTACAGAAGTAAAACCCCCATATCAATTCCACTATTAGGCTCGTGAGTGCAATGTTGACATAGTGATTGTTGATGGAAGATAGTGATGGAAAATTGTGAAGACCCTTGACGAAGAAGAGGTTATGGAAAGCGCAAGATGCTGCTTTCGGCATGTTGAAACTCAACTATCTGAAAATGCGACTTTGCGTTCGGAAGAACGCTTGGAAAATCTTTTCAAGAGAAGAATAAAACAAAGAGCCCCAACTATAATCCCTATGACAATAAATGGAGTCCAACTAAAGTCTTGAGCACTTGCTTTACGATAGATAGAGACTATTGCGTCTATAGCCTCAACATACTTCCAATCGTAGAAGAGTTGAAGCGCATTTTCCAAGTCACTCTCCAAAGCTTTACTCTTGGTCGTGTCGTTTGAAAGAAGTTCGACAGTTGCGTTGTAATATGATATGAAGCTCATCCTTGCTCTAGCATCCTTGCAGAAAGCACAGAACTGATTGGTCATGGAGCGCAATGAGCAGATTATTTTTGGATAACCCAGCGCTATATTGGATGAATGATGAGAAAGGCTAACCCAATGTCCGATTTCGTGTCTTAAAAGGTGGGTCAAAAACATGGGACCACTTTCTCCTGTGGC
>CAZJAQ010000026.1:0-5090 GCA_964544285.1 uncultured Candidatus Bathyarchaeia archaeon | reverse complement strand
ACTGTCCAATTGGTCCAAGGCATCAAATCCTCAAATGCTTCTTTAATTCGTTCAGGGTAGAATGGTTCTCCAGTTCCGTTCAGCCAAATTATCCTCACTTGGTAGTTCTCGTATTTCTGCGTGTCAGCTGCAATCATTCTGGGGTCTTCTGAGCCCAATAAGTCGTTGAATATGTCTGTCAACCCATTGTTAAATAGGCTGACAACTCTGCTCGTCACAAGTAGCTTTGATGATGTCTGTTCGATTGTGTCGCTTATATCAAAGTAGAGCGCTCTACGTATTCCGCCAAAGCTCGTTGGGAAAGCCCAATATTCGAATGGCATACCATTGAAGTAGTCTGTTCTGCCAAGGAATAGGTCAGGCCGCTCTTGGACGTAGAACCACGAATGATTCGTTGTGTTGTCAGGAATCCACATGAATACTATGAGATAGCCACGCTCTGGAATTGTTAGGTTTTCAAATTGAGACAACAAAAAGTCCAGAAGAGTTACGTTGTAATATGTTATGCCCTTCGAGTGATAAGCGTTAGTGTCCAACGAGTCTAAAACGTCTTCAGGGAACTCGTGAAAAAGAATGGACACATTGAGATTCCATGTCATTGTATTTGGGGATGCGAATTGACCGACGCTCTTAGAAACACTTTCTACAAATTCGTTTACATCTACGTACTCTTGGGGGATTCCGAGAAATACCACTTTCATATCGGCAGTTTGATTTAGACTAATTTCTGAAAGGTCTGTAGTGGCTGATGCTCTTGTTGTGGTATTTGAGAAAGCGTTCTGCCTAAACGACATTGTAAGGAAGAATAGGATGACAATGGAAGCTATGGACTTGTTCATGGCGCGCACACGCGTGTTAGTCGTTCTCTTTACAGCTTCCTTTCCTAAATCTTTAACCATTTATACTCCCACAACATCCTCCAGAAAAAGCTCTGATTAGATGTTGAATATTTGACGCTTCGATATGTTTATTTCCGAAGACCTGCATTATTCTTAGCTCCAAAAGTTAGTGAAGGAATGTTTAGTGGCTATAATTCGCACGGTTGACTTGACGAAGTGTTACGAAGACTTGGTTGCAGTGGACCATCTAAACCTGTGCATCGAAGACGGAGAAATCTTCGGGCTGTTGGGTCCCAACGGCGCCGGCAAGACAACCACAGTTCTCATGCTTTCAACGGTGATTAAACCATCTGACGGAACCGCCTCAGTTGGCGAATACGACATTAGGAAGAACCCCGACGACGTGCGGAAGCTGATTGGAATCTGCTTTCAAGAGCCTAAGCTTCTCTGGGTGAGCACGGCGTGGGATGTGTTGAATTGGCATGCGAAGGTCTGCGGTCTTTCTACGCAAGAGCGAAAAAAGAGAGTCAAGCAAGTGTTGGAAGACGTGGACATGTGGGATGCCAAGCATAAAAGTGTTCATGGTCTTTCTGGGGGAATGCGGAAACGAGTTGAAGTGGCTAAAATCTTGATTCAAAGACCCAAGGTTGCTTTCATAGACGAGCCCACCGCCCAAATAGACGTCATCGGTAAGCACAAGATTTGGAACATGATTCGACAGCTTCGAGACGAAGGCTCCACCATAATCTTAGCCACCAACGAACTATACGAGGCAGACGTGCTTTCCGACCGAGTTGGCATCATGCACAAGGGGAAACTGCTGATATGCGACACGCCCAAGACGCTCAAAGACAGCATTCCCGGAGGGGACATAGTTGAGATTCGTCTCGAAAAAGAAGCAACACCAAAAACCTTAGAGGAACTGAAGAAACTCAAGGAAGTTGCAGACGTAGTCGAGATTAACCCGAAGAGCCTACGGGTTTACCTGAACAAAGTTGAGGAGGTCGTGCCCCAAATCATGAAGCTATTCCTCAAGAAAGACTTGCCAATTCTCTCAATTAACATGAGTGAACCGTCGCTCGACGACGTGTTCGTCCATTACACTGGGCTGACGATCGAGGAGGCACAGCAGAAAGCTCCTTAGGGGTGGAAGAAACGAACAAGATGTTGTCAATCGTCGAAAGAGACCTACGGATGTTCCTGCAATACAAGTTTCTCATAATCATGCGGGCCATCTGGTTTGCAGCTCAGGTCAGCTTCTTCGGCATAATCGTCTCGCGACTGGTTATCGTCGACCTTCAAGGCGTCTATTTCCACTACTACGTCGCCGGGCTCATAGTGATGATGCTCTACTCAGCCTCAGTGTTCATAGGATACGACATTTTCGAGGAGGCAGAGCACGGAGTCTTCGAGTACCTCCTAAGCCTGCCCGTTTCCAGAAGAGAACTCGTGCTGGGAAGGTCCATCGGCGGAGGGATACGCAGCTTCATCTTCGTAGGACCACTCATTGCAATAGCTTTGGCGATAGTGGGAATAACAAGCCCGATTAACTTTGTGATCGCCCTCTCGGCGTTGTTCCTCTTCGCCTTCGGGGTTTCAGGAATGAGCATCACAATCGCAGTGGCGTTGAAATCGGGCGACCGCTTCGACATTCTCATGGGAGTCTTAGATGCCCTAATAATCAGGCTGAGCACAGTTATGTACCCACAAGTTTTCATACAGGACGCAAGCCAAGTGTACGCGGTTATCGCTGAATTCAACCCCGTCTCCTTTGCTTCCGACCTATTCCGTTGGGGCGTAGGCATCGAGCAATACCTCATGCTGACACCCTTAGTAGCCATACTCGGGCTAGTCGTGTTCTTCGCCACTTTCACAGTCATCGGCGTCACGATATACGAAAGAAGACTCGAAGGCGGAGGCTGGCAGTAGATGAAAGGAATCTTGCATGTAATCGAGTACGATTTCGTAAACTTCTTCCGCTACAAATGGTGGCTTGTCGGGCTTATCAGTATGAACCTTACAGACTTATTTATCATGGCAGTAGTGTATGACCAAATGGTAAACCCTGAGCTCGCCAGACAAATCATCAGTTACTTCAGCTTCTTCGCTCCAGGGGTCACGGTGGTCGGCTTGTTTGCTTCTGCCTTCATGATTGGAAGGGAAATAAACATGGAAGTACGCCGCGAAATTCATCACTACATGCTTAGCCTACCCCTCACACGCCTAGAACTCGCTGTGGGTAGAGTGTTTGCAGGCGGGCTGAGGGGAATGCTGTACATGTCGCCCCTGCTCTTGACCACGTTTCTTTTTCTCGGCTTTCCATCGCTACCACAGTTTCTCGTCATCTTGGGCGCTCTTTTTCTGCTCGCGACGGGGATTTCGGGCTTGAGCATAGCCATAGCAGTCTCCACGACGAGCTTTGAGAAATTCGTCACGGCGAGAGGCTTGGTTTATTACGTGCTGTTTTTCTGCAGCAGCATCTTCTACCCGCTATCGCTCATACAGACTCTTGGTCAAGAGGGAATAATGCCTCAGCCTTTAGTGGTGTTGGCTGAGCTTAATCCCCTGAGCAGCGGTGCAGACCTCATTCGCTCCTTCCTCTTGGGCACTCCAGTCTTCACGTTCGACATGATAAGAAACGTAGTAGTTTTCTCGGCGATTTTCGCCGCGACCGCCATGTTTGCCTATATGAAAATAATCCAACGAAAATGATTCTCTTCTCAAAGCCAACCAGCATCAATAAATCTTATTAGCCCACAAGATAAAATATGAGTTTGAGTGAATAGAATGGAAGAAAAACCCGTTGCAGCGTTTGTGCTATCTTTAATCGGTGGAATCTTTGTTCTTCTTGGTGGAATCGGGTTGGCCATTGTTGGCGCTGTAATCGCACTTTTCACGCTTGGTGTTGGGGCGATACTAGGGACTTTCGCAATCTTCGGAATAATCATAATTATTGGAGCGATTATGATGTATACTACGCCCAGCTCTGCGAAAACATGGGGGATATTAGTGCTTATCCTCGGCATAATCTCAATATTTGGCATAATAACTGCTTTTGGAGGTCTGCTTTCAATTATAGGTGGAATACTGGCAATGCTATGGAAACCTACACCTACTGTACGCCAAGAAAGTCCTCCGCTCCCACCTTAAACTTTTTCTACTTTGAAGATTGCTTCAAAATGGCTGTTGTTCTTGTCATTTCTGTGAATGGAACGAATCTGCTACCTGTTTGTTCAAAGGCCATTGTAGGTTGCAATGTTCTAGAAAAGCTTTTATTTAAACAGATAGAAACCGTGTTCTCCGAGGCCTTAATAGATGAATCTAGAAACGAGCAAAAACTTAGGTGGCATAGGAGCGATACTGCTTGTCATAGGCTTTCTAGGCTTCTTCGGAACATTCTACGCAGGTGCACTTGGTCTAATAGGCATAATCCTTGTGCTGATAGCCATGAAGGGATTAGCGGACAACTACAACGAAGCAGGCATATTCAACAACACTCTCTATGGTTTTATACTGACCATAGTAGGGGGAATAGCCTTCGTGGGCACCCTTTTTGCTACAGTTCTAATGGCACTCGCCACTCTACCCATCAGCGACTTGACAAACGCTGCTGAGTGGATGGAAGCATTCCAAGAAGGTTTCATTGACCCAACCGCCATTCTAGCCTTGGTGGGAGCGCTTATTGCAGCCTTAGTTGTTTTGTTCATATTCGTCGTCATTTCAGCTGTCTTCTACAGAAAATCATTCAACATAATCGCAGCAAAGTCTGGAGTCGGCATGTTCTCCACCGCGGGACTGCTACTGCTGATAGGCGCCGTCCTAACGATAATCTTGATAGGATTCATAATCATATGGATAGCCTTAATACTGCTAGCCGTCGCCTTCTTCTCGATTAAACCCACAGCTGCCGGACCAGCGCCCCCGCCGCCACCGTCGTAAAGCCTCTTTTTTTCTTTTTTTTCTCTACCAAGAAGACCTAGGTTGTTTTTGGAGATAGTTGTACAATTCTTTGGCGTAGCTTGAGAGGCTGTCGATGCGTTTGTTGAGTTCCTCGACTTTAACCTCTAGGCGTACCACTCTTTCACGGAGTTCTGTAACTTCTCTTCCCACTTCTTCCTTAGCCATTAAACCACCTTCGATACCTCTATGAAGCTTCGGTATTTATGTTTTGAAGATAGCTTTTAAACGCCGAAAATCTATAGTTTAAAGCAGCTATGACCATACTCGCCAACGCTGATGCCCTTGAAGAAG
>CAZJAQ010000025.1:0-19286 GCA_964544285.1 uncultured Candidatus Bathyarchaeia archaeon | reverse complement strand
AGGAGTTGAAGCAAGACTATGACGCTTTGAACAGTTTTTGCAGCGAATTGCAGGGTAACTAACCACGGCAATCTTCGTCTCCACGACGATCATCTTGCTGGTGAAACAGCCAAGACCACGTGGTAGCTGTCTCAGCATCTTCACTCTATTTTTTGTGTAGTTTCTGAGCGGCGATGAAAGTTAAGCCTCTCTCTGTTAGGGCTTTGGCAGTTCGATTCATCGCGTCGTGCTTGTCGAGGTAGTTGTTTGTCAACGTGGGCATCAGACCCTGTGCGACAATCTCCTTCTTTGGGACGAAGTAATCTAAGATGGCTGATGGATGTTCCCGGGTTTTCTCGACTTCGGGGATTCCTCCCTCATGCTTGGCGCTTATGTTCTTCACATGGTCGGCGATTTCGAGAAGCTCGTCTAGTCTGTCGTAGGGCTGTCTGACGATGCTCTTGTAGGTTTCCGTGATGTGGTGTTCGATGCGCACGACATCTTCGAAGTCGAAGGCTTTTCGAACGTAAGCTGAGAGCTCGATGGTTTGGTTGTTGACAGAGTTTGAAAGGTTAAAGCCCACGAGGGGGCTGGTTCCGTCGTCTCGGCTGAAAAGCTTAGTAGTCATAAGCGTCCAGAAGCAGGAATAGGGGTTGTCGTTGCCCAAGAACACTGAAATCTTGAATTCAACGTCTATGCCAAGCTTGAAGAGCCAGTAGCCGAGCATCACGCTTCCAGAGTTCGTGTTCAACACCTGTCTGATCCCATATTCAGTGTAATAGTGGAGGTATTCGTCAACCCATTTCAAGGCGTATTCGTTGGGCATGCCGACGCCGCCGAAATAACCCGTGATGGTTTCCGGTCCCCCTAAATGCACGTTGATGGGCATGCCGTCAGGTCCAGGCAGGGTTCCCTTCGTGTCCAAGGTTTCTACGTAGGAAGCCCCGACTATTTGCATAGCGGCTGCGAAGGCGAGGATTTCGTCGTCTTCGACTTGTTCTTTCATGGAGCGGACGCGGATAAAGCGCCCGGGCATGAGGTCTTGTTGTTTGATGGCTTTTTTTGCTTCTTCTATGACCCATGGGAAGAAGTTGGTGGCGCTGATTTCGAGAGTAACAGCGAAGGAATCGTCGAACTTCATCGAGTCGGCTCTGCGTCCTAAGATTTTTCTGCGGTATTCGGGAATGCTGATGAATGCGTCCTTGTCTCGTTGTTCTATTAGCCACTCAAGGTCTTTTACGTGAGGCGAGTTTTTCGCTTTGAGTCGAGTCATGAGGCTTTCGAGTTTGCGGGCTTCTCGTGCCTTTCGGTTGATCTCGTCGACTCCGCCATATTTTTCGATGATTTTTAGCAGGTTGTTTACGAGGGGGTTGTCCTCGTTCGTGATGAAGTCGTTGATTTTCTTGAGGTTTTCCTCTTTGATCTTCAGTTTTTGTCTGAGGTCTTTCAACGGCTTTTTCCTCTGACAGCAGTTTTGTGTTTGGTTTACTAGTGTTGTAGTGTTTATAAGAGTAGCTACGGTCCATGCGGAGTGGTCGTTCCCTTCAGTGAAGCGTTTAAATGTACAAAAGACATGATAGGATGCAAGGAGTTTAAGTTAATGTTCAAGCCCAAGGGAATCATGCCCGCATTGGTGACACCTTTCACCGAAGACGGAAAAACAGTTGATGAGGGGCAGATGCGAGCACTCGTTAACTACTGCGTTGAGCTTGGCGTCCACGGCGTCGTTCCGTGTGGCACCACGGGCGAGTTTGTAAACATGACCGTTGAAGAGAAGAAACGGGTTATCGACGTTGTCGTTGACGAGGTTAACGGACGAGTTCCCGTTGTCGCGGGTACCGGGACAAGTGGGACTGCGCAGGCGTTGGAGATGACGAAGTATGCGAAAGATGCTGGCGCCGACGCTGCTCTAATCGTGACGCCGTACTACCTGAAGCCCACTAACAGGGGGATTTATGAGCATTATTTCACGATTGCGTCTGAAGTGGATTTGCCCCTAATTCTATACAACATCCCGCAATGCACTGGGTTACCCATGCCGTGGCAGATGGTGGAGGACTTGGCGCAGGTTCCAAACATAGTCGGCATCAAGGACAGCAGTGGCCAACTTAGTCTTGTGTTGGCGGTGTTGGAGAAGGTTCGCGACAAGATCAACGTGATGTGCGGTCACGACGAGGTGGTTGTGGCGGCTTTGGCTGCTGGGGCAAGCGGAGCCATCTTAGCGAGCGCCAACTTCATTCCCGACGTTTGGGTTAAAATCTACGACAGCGTGGAGAAGGGCGATTTGCAGAAAGCGCGTGAGCTGCAGTACAAGGTTCAGAAGATTGCGCGGATCACGGCGTCGAGCGGTGCGGTGGGGGCTAAGGAGGCTTTGAACATGATGGGCATTAAGGTGGGTTCCGTGAGATTACCGCTTAGCGTCGGCGGAGAGCTTACTTATGAAGCTCGGGAGGAGCTGCGGCTGGACTTGGAGAAGATCGGCAAGATAGAGGCTAAACCTGTGAAGTTTGAAGTCGAGGAGAAGGTTTTGGAGGAGAGGTTCAGAGCGGTTCACGTAACGCCAGAAGTGATTCGAGATTTTAAGCTTCGCGTCGGTGAGGCTTTGGCTGGAGAGGGCGCAGAAGTGGCTCATGTTGATTTGATGATTGGAGTGAAGGATGGTCCCGTGGGTGAGGCATATGCTCGGGCGAAGGCGAACCCGACTCCCGGGCATGAGCCTCTCGTGGCTATTCTGGAGCCCAACGTCTTGGTAAAGCCTGTCACGTTGATGGTGCCCACGGTGACGATTAAGAACATGCGCCAAGCGAGTATGGTCTATGGTCCTGCGCAGGCGGGCATGGCTAAGGCGGTGGCGGATAGTTTGGCGGATGGGAGCCTTCCTAAGGGTGCAGCCGAGGATTTGGTCATTATCGCAAACGTGTTCGTGCATCCCTCTGCCGTCGATAGGCAACGAGTGTACATCAACAATTACAAGGCTATGCGGCATGCTGTTCGGAAGGCTGTTGAAGGTAGACCCTCGGCGGATGAAGTGATAGAGAATAAGGACAGGTCGAAGCATCCTTTCAAGTACACGCCGTAGCGTGTGTTTGCGTTTCTCTGCGCTTAGTCTAGACCGTCCTATTAGGTATGTTGGATGCAAAGTTTTATATGGATGGATTATCCAACCAAGTCTCATGGGTTCGCCACAGACCCGTCGCCTCGCACTACTCACAATCCTATCCGCCCTCTGCATAGCTATTCAGCTGACTCCCCGACCCCCAAACGTTGAACTAACTTCGCTGCTCGTCTTCTTTGTGGGCGCATTCTTCGGCGTTGTTCTGGGCGGCTTGCTAGGCGCTAGCGTGATGTTAGTGAACGGGTTCTTGTCACCCTGGGGGTTCGCGGGGCTGATGTTGCCCTTCCAGATAACCGGAATGGTTCTCGTTGGCATCGTTGGCGGACTCTACGGGCGAGCGAAGAAAGGCGTGTACAATCTAAGCTCGTGTGGTGAAACTGCAGTCTTAGGAGCTTTTCTCACGCTTATTTATGACCTTATCACGAATTTCGGCGTCGCAGTATCGTACATGCTCCTCGGAGTGCCCTTGCTGCCTGCGTTTGTTACTGCGTTGGTTTCAGGGGCTCCTTTTTCGCTAATCCACGTAGTGTCGAACTTTTTTGTCTTCTTGGTAGCTTTCTTCCCCCTTACTAGAGTCTTGCAGGAATTGTTCGGAGGTGAAAGAATTTGGAAAAGAGACTCTTTACCTATGTAGTCCTCGGCCTGCTAGTTTGGTCGACTCTGGGAACAAGCGTCGCTGCTTACTACTTCGTCCAGTACAACACCTACCGAAGCGAATACGACAGTCTAGTCAACCAACTCGCAACATACAACGACCTAGTTAACGAGTTAGCCGACCAGCTTGCCGGATACAATGATATACTCGGTGATTTAATCGACCAAGTCGCCGCCTACAACGACTTAGCTGACCAACTCAGCAGAAACATGGAAAACATCTCAGCAGTGCTGGAAGGAACCTCCCTCAGAGTCAACATTCTCTTAAGCTACGGCAACGGAACCAAAACCTGGCATAACGGCACAGTCCTTCCGCTGGGAGCAACAGCATTCACAGCGGTATTTTCAATAACTGACGAAATAAACTACACAGACTACGGAGGAGAGCTGGGAATCTTAGTGACATCGATAAACCGAGTCGCAAACAATTCCACACATGGATGGTTCTACTGGTACTGGGACCTCGAAACTTCGCAGTGGATACTTCCAAACTACTCGTGCGCGAAATACATACTTCACAGAGGAGACACAATCGCCTTCACCTATGCCAACTACATGGAGTGGCAACCGCCGACGCCTACCTAAAACGACGTGAAGAAGCATTGAATGCTTCGTATCCCAGCTCGAAGGCTCTCATGTTCGTGTCCACATATTTTGCAGGCACCAACTCGCGCAAGGCTACTTTCAATATCTCGAATTTCACGGGTAGGATTCCAGTGGCTGCCAACGCGCCTGTCATAACGATGTTCTGAGCCATCGCCGTGCCCGCCTTTTTCGCTAAAGCCTCAGCGTCGATTGTGACTACCTTTTCTGTGAAGCCGCGGACTTGTTCCAGAATTTTCTTTACGTCTGGGTATTCGGTTCCGCTGATTTTGAAGGGCGTAGTGTTCACGAGTATCGTTGTTTTTTGCGAGGCGAACTTTATGTTGCGAAGAGCTTCCATGGGCTCGAAGCTGACGATGACGTCTGCTGTGCCTTCTAAAACTGTGGGTGCAAGCGCTTTTTCGCCTATGCGTACGTGGGAGACGACGGCGCCGCCTCGTTGAGCCATGCCGTGGAGCTCGCTCACACGCACGTTGTAGCCTTCTTTAACCGCCGCGGTGCCTAGAACCTCTGCAGCCAACAGTATCCCCTGCCCGCCCACTCCAGCAAACACGATGTTGCAGGCTTTCATCTTGTCTCGCCTCCCTGAATGGCTCTGTAGGGACAAACTGCAGCGCAAAAAGTGCAGGAGGTGCAGAGCGACTCGTCAATCGTCAGCTTACCCTCCTTCGGAACGAGCGCTGGGCAACCAGTCAGTTTGACGCATGCCATACAGTTGTTGCATTCGTCCGTAATCTTCATCGGCTCGACTTTGATTCCTTTCTTCCGTCTTTCCCTCAAGACCAGTAATGTGCATGGTGCACGGAAGACCACCACCGACGGTCCAGGAGTTTTCAGGGCTTCTTTGAGAATGCTATTGGCTTCTTTGACCTTGAAGGGGTCGACTACTTTAACGTGTTTGACGCCCAGTCCTCGGGCTACGTCTTCTATCAAGATTCGGTTGTCTTCTGCTCCCATGCCCGTCTTTCCCGTTCCGGGATGGGGTTGATGGCCTGTCATAGCGGTCGTGAGGTTGTCCAACACCACCAGCGTGACTTTGTGGTTGTTGTAGACTGCGTTGGCGAGACCGGGCATGGCGGCGTGGAAGAAAGTTGAATCGCCAACCACAGCCACCGTGTCCGAGCCAGTGACTCTGTTTATCCCTCCAGCGGTTCCTATGCTTGCGCCCATGCAGATGAGCACATCACCAACCATAAGCGGAGGCTGAATTCCCAAAGCGTAGCAGCCGATGTCCGTGGGCACCACTGCTTTTCCGCCGGTGGCAGTTTTTATCACGTGGAACGAGACCCTGTGAGGACAGCCCGGGCAGAGAATGGGCGGTCGGGGCAACAGAACCTTGCTCGTTTGGCTGTATTTCTCATCAATCGCCCCAAAATCTATTTGTGACTTCTTGCCAGTTATCCGAGCCAAAGCCTCGACCACTAAGCGGGTTGACAATTCGCCAAAATGGGGGAAGAAAAGCTCTTTCATCTTCCCATAAATTTCTACATTCGGTGAATGTTCCTTAGCAATTGCTCTCACCTGTAACTCTAAGTATGGCGCCAACTCCTCTACAACGACGATTTTTTCGTAGACTTTCAGGAAGTCGGCGATTTTGTGTTCTGGAAGAGGATGAGTCATCCCGAGTTTAAGAATTCCAGCATCCAAGCCTAAGAATTCCACTGCTTCAGCGACATAATTGTAGGCTCCACCAGAAGAAACGATTCCAACACCCCTGCCCTGCCTCACTGCTTTGTTGTATGGTGAGTTTTCCGAGATTTTTTTGGCATGTTCCACTTTTTGGAGCAAGGTTTTGTGTTGTATGCGAGCGTGGGCTGGAACCATGACGAAACGTTTAGCGTCTTTGACGAATTCGCCCTTCAAGTTAATTTTTTCCAAAGCGCCATAGGTCACAGGTCCACGAGTGTGGCTTACACGGGTGGTCGTGCGGAGTAGAACGGGTAGTTGAAGCTCCTCCGAGATTCTTACTGCATAGGGAACCATGTCTTTTGCTTCTTGAGCATTGGAGGGTTCCAAGAGGGGTAGCTTGGAGAGCAGCGCGTAGTAGCGGTTGTCCTGCTCGTTCTGGGAACTGTAGCACTCTGGGTCGTCAGCCGTGACTATCACCATGCCTCCGCGAACACCCACGTACGCAAGCGTCATAACCGCGTCAGCAGCCACGTTCAAGCCAACATGCTTCATGGCAGTGAGCGCTCGAACGCCGCAGATGGCAGCGCCTGCAGCCATTTCCACAGCCACAATCTCGTTGACGGAATACTCCATGTACAAACCTGCGTCCTTTGCGATGGCAGAGAGGGAATCGCCTATTTCAGACGCCGGAGTGCCAGGATAGGTGGTCATGACACCGATTCCAGCTTCGAGGGCGCCCCGAGCTATCGCCTCGTTGCCCAAGAGGAGAACACGCCTCCCCTTCTCGTCTTTTAGCAACACACTGAGATTAGGCAAAACAGTAACCCTCCGTCTTGAGAAAACAGTTCATGAAGAAAGCCTCTGATATAAGTTTCGACAAGGAGCATCTTAGACCAGCAAAGATATTATTAACAAACCCTGCCAAAGTCTGATTGCGGTGAAGGACACTTGCGGAGAGAAAAAATTTTCAAGCATATCGACCAACACTATCGCGAGCATCTTGACAAGCTTCAAGAATTCGTTCGACAACCCTCAATCTCAGCCGAAAACAGAGGAGTCAGAGAGTGCGCCAAACTAGTGAAAAGCTACCTCGAAGACCTCGGATGCAAAAACCCGCGACTTGTCGAAACCTCGGGGTTCCCCGTAGTTTACGGACACTATGATGCGGGCGCAGACAAGACCATAATCATCTACTTCATGTACGACACCCAACCCGTCGACGACCCCGGCTGGACTGTCCCACCCTTAGACGGCAGAGTGGTCAACATGCCCCCTTTCGGCGACTGTCTCGTCGCAAGAGGAGCGATCAACACTAAAGGAGAGCTACGCGCCTTCTTGAACGCCTGCGAATCCATCAAAGACGTAGGCGAGGAAATGCCAGTAAACCTGATGTTCGTCGCGGAAGGAGAAGAAGAACTGGGCAGCAGACACTTACCCGAGTTTATCGAAAAAAACGAAGACGAACTGAAGAAAGCCGACGCCGTCCTCTTTCCGTCTGCCGACCAAGACCAGAAAGGAAAGGTGATGATGGAGCTGGGTGTCAAAGGAATAGTCTATTTCGAGCTGGAACTCGACGGAAAAACTTGGGGATACGGACCGACCCAATTCGACGTCCACGGAAGCAACAAAGCTTGGGTGGACAGTCCCGCTTGGCGCATGATACAAGCCCTGAGCACCATGACCACGAAAGACGGAAACAGAGTCTTGATCGACGGCTTCTACGAAAACGCTTTGCCCCCAAGCAGGGAGGATGAGGAACTGCTTAAAAAACTGGAGAAGACTTTCGACGAAGACTTAGTCAAGGATATGATGAAGGTCGAGAGGTTCATCGATGGCACTCATGGTAAAGAGGCGTTGCTAAAGTATCTCTATTCCCCGACTTTGAACATTAACGGCATTTGGGGCGGCTACACCGGACCGGGAACCAAAACCGTGCTACCCTACAAAATCACGGCTAAAGTCGACGTCAGACTCGTTCCCAACATGACGGTTGAGGAAGTCATACCGAGAATAAGGAGGCATCTCGACAAACATGGCTTCAAGGAGGTTAAGATTGTGGAGCTTGAAGAAGGCTACGGATGGGCAAAGACAAGCGTAAAACACCCCGCCGCCCAAGCAGTCATAAAAGCCTACCGAGAACTCGGCTATGAGCCAGAAATATGGCCTCACACGGCTGGCAGCGCTCCCTTCTGCATGTTCAACCGTGAACCCTTAAACTTACCCTTCGTCATTGGTGGTTTAGGTCATGGTGGAAGAGCTCACGCACCAAACGAATACCTTGTCGTCCAAGAAGGGGGACCCACAGGTGGGCTGTGCACCCTCGAGAAATCCTATGTAGCAATCCTGGAAAACCTGTCTAAAATGCGCTAGAGAGTGCTAATCGAGGGTTACCTTTTTTCTCCAGTCGCTTTTGATACATGCAGCTTTATTTCATCCATGCAGTCGGCTAATCTATCTGCACCCTTTCCCTGTCCTTTTACTCCGAATTTTTCGCAGAGATTTCTCACAAGCAACGTTTCGATTACGTCAGCACCTGCTTCTCCGAATATCTCTCTGATGGCTTTAGCGAAAATTTGCGGCTTTTCTGGAATGTCTTCGAACTTCAGCAGGTATCCTTGTTGTAGATGGTAGTAGACCGCTTTGGCTGTGGTTTCACCGAAGATATTCCTCATGCTTTCATCTAAAACGTATAACAGCTTTTTTTGATTGCGTTTATCGGCTCTCAACGCTACCACCTAAAATCTCCTTGGCTGGAGGTGGATTACGCATTCATTAGAGGGATATATTTAACTTTTCGTCTGCTATTATCAATATTTGTAAGAAAAATTAAAGGGAGAAAGGAGGTGACTGGCATTGAAATGGAAGATTCTGCTCCTTGCCTTCCTGCTCATCGCCGCCGCAACAACCGTTAACCTCTTCGCCGCACCCATCTACTCCTGCGTAAGCACCCTAGCTACCTACGACTCGAGTAGGCTAGTACTAGACGGGGACGGAAACTCAACATCTACGGGTGGAGGAGACCCAGTCCCGGGCGGCGGAATACCTAGATAAAGTTAAAAAGCATCCGTTGATAGCTAAATACAGACTGGAGCGATAGGAATGCAAAGAAGCCTAGACTTTTTCGATTTGAAGATACTCGAGGGCGTAGGAATCTACGGTCCACGGAACATATCGACGGTTGCGAGAAAACTCAGCGTGCCTGAGGCCACATTGCGCAGAAGACTAAAACGGATGCTCCCCCAAGTTTTTCTGTTAACAAACGTTTACCACACAAACATAGGCCTCAAAAAAGTAATAGTCCTCGCAAAAGCTTTTCAAGGCCACGAAAACTTGCTCTACGAATGCTTAGATGCGCATGATTACCTAATCTACATCTCTCGATGCTTCGGAGCATATGAAGGATGCGCCGCGATTTTCGCCGTTCCGACACCGCACTGCCATGATTTTGAACGATTTCTGCAAGAGTTAGAGAGCGAAGGAGTTGCAGAACACATTCAGCACCACTGGTCAACCTGCTTCCAAACAGTCAACCTGAAATGTGATTGGTACGACCAAAATTCAAGAGAGTGGGGTTTCTTCTGGAAGGAATGGGTCCAAGAAGCCCAGACTGAAGGAACTGAATTGCCCTTCACTCTAAAAGACCCTGCTGAATACCCAGTGAAAGGGGACGCAACCGACATTTTTATTCTGAAAGAACTCGAGACTGACGCCACGATAAGCCTGAAGGCAATAGCTACGAAGCTGAAGACCACCGTACCCCTGATCAAATACCATTACGACAGACACATTATCGACCAACAGTTGCTGGAAGATTTCCAAGTAATTTACTATCCCTTCGACAGAGCAAACTCTAATGGCTTCTTCTTCACGTTCACGTTTGAAAATCTAGACAACATGGCAAGGTTCGCACGGTCCCTCTTGAACAAGCCCTTCGCTCTCTCTTTGGGCAAGATTTTCGGAAAACCGTCGCTGTTCGCCTACATTTACCTGCCTTTCGCAGAGCTTAGAAGGTTCGTGGACAGCATGGGGGAACTGATTAAGATAGGCTTCTTGGTTAAGTATGAATACGTCCTCCAAGACATGGAAACCAGTCGCCGCTACACGATACCCTACAAATACTTCAAGAACAAATCCTGGCTATACGAGCAAGAAAAATACTTGAAGACAGTTGACGACCTAATAACGCAGGAAAAAACCTTCGTTAAAGAGGGAAAACGAGAGGTTGCTCCTAGGCTGACTTCATTAGGTAGTTAACTATCGTCAGCTTCTGCATTTCAGTTGTGCCTTCGTAAATCTCAGTTATCTTTGCGCAGCGGTGGAAACGTTCCAAGTGGTAGTCTGCCAGATATCCGTATCCGCCGTAGACTTGGATAGCCTCGTCTGTTACTTCCATGGCAACCCTGCCCGCATAAGCCTTAGCCACAGACGTAGCCATCGGACTAACCTTTCCTTGATCATAGAGCCAAGCCGCCTTGTAAGTCAGAAGCCTTGCCGCCTCAACTTTCATCGCCATCTCGGCTAGCTTGAAGGATATGCCCTGAAAGCTGATGATCGGAGAGCCGAACTGCTTACGGTTCTTAGCGTATTGAAGAGCTCTCTCGAAAGCTCCCTGCGCCATCCCAACGGCCTGTGCAGCCACAGTGATCCTTGTGCCGTCGAAAAGCTCCAGCGCGTAGTAGAAGCCTCGGTTCAGCTCGCCCACGAGGTTTGTATCTGGCACTTTGAGGTCGGACAGAGAAAGAGAGCCTGTGATGCAGGGTTTGATGCCCATCTTGCCATGCAGCTTCGTTGCTTCCAGTCCAAGCGTGCCCTTCTCCACTAAGAAGAGGCTTTGCCCTCGGTGTGGTGGCGTGGCGTTGGGGTCTGTTTGGCATAAGATGACGAGAAAATCGGCTATGGGAGCGTTTGTGATGAATTCTTTGCCTCCGTTGATGGTCCATTCATTTCCGCTTTTTACGGCGGTCGTGTCCATGCGAGTTATGTCGCTTCCATGTTCGGGTTCGGTAAAGGCTGCAGCTGACACGGCGTCGCCTCTGGCCAGAGGTGGGATGCATTTTTTCTTCTGTTCCTCCGTTCCATGCTTCAGCAGGATGTCTGGGATCATGAGGTTTCCGAGGGACACTGCAGCTCCCAGTCCTGGGTCTGCTCGGCACATTTCTTCGACAACTATGCAATCTTCTATGAGACCGTAGCCTTGCCCTCCGTGTTCTTCGGGGATTCTCATGCTCGTGAACCCTAGTTTAGCTGCTTTCTTGTAAAGTTCCATGGGGAATTCTTCTTTCTGGTCGAATTCCAGAGCCAGTTCGGGAGTGAATTCTTTCTCGCAGAATTCTTTGATGGCTCTCTTGATTTCTTTCTGTTCATCGTTAAACTCAAACTGCACTTGCTTCACTTCCTTTCTCGTTGAGACGTATTCCTTTCGGGCTATTAGTTCATATACTTTACGTGCGGGCACAGAGGCGTTGGTATTCTTTCGTGAAGGCTTCGCGCATTTCAGTTTTCTTTTCTTCGGGGAGGAAGGAAGAGTCGACTGCATTCAGGCTCAGTTGGAAGAGCTCGGGAACCGTGAAGTTGAGCTTCTGGTGAAGCTGCAAATACTCGCTGTTCATGTCTGTGTTGAACATGGATGGGTCGTCGGTGCTGACGGTTACTTTGAGTCCTCGTTCCAGGAAAGTTTTGATGGGATGGTTCTCGATGGACTCAACGACGCCGGTTCTTACGTTGCTTGTGGGACACGCTTCGATGACGATGTCTTTCTTCAGAAGATAGTTCATCAGTTTAACGTCGTTGTGGGCGGCGACTCCGTGACCTACGCGCTCTACGTCGAGGTCTCTCACCGCCTCCCAAATGCTCTCGGGTCCCGCTGCCTCTCCTGCGTGAGCAACTAGGTGGAGTCTCATCTCTTTGGCTCTACGATAGACAGACACGTAGGGTTTAGGTGGGAACAACTCCTCGCTCCCTCCTAAGTCGACGGAGACGACGTTGTCGTGTTTTTCTTCAATTAAGTCGAGGATTTTCATTCCAACTTCGGGTCCGTAGTTTCGGACGAGGTCGACTCTTATGTTGCATTCGATGCCCAAGTCGCTGCGTGCTCTGCATGCGCCCCTGTTTATGGCGTCGAGCATTTTGCCATAGTCGAGTCCTTTTCGGATGTGGTCGTAGGGGGAGAAGCTTGCCTCAACATATCGGACGTTGCAGCGGGCGTCAGATTCTAGAAGTTCGTAGGTGATGCGTTCGAACTGTGTCTCCTTCGTGATGTAGTCGACGACTGAGCAGTAGGTCGTGATGAAGTGAGGAAAGTCGCGGTACTGGAAGAAACTGCTCGCTTCTTCTACAGTCTCAAAAGGTTTTTCGCGTCCGCTTTCTTCTGCGAGCCAGAGCAGCATCTCTGGTCTTGTTGAGCCAACGATGTGGACGTGCTGTTCAGCCTTTGGGAGTGCTTTAATCAGCTCTTCGACGTTCACTGAGGCTCACCGAGGCTAGTTGTGGGGTGAGTGTCGATTAGGACGAGGTTGCATGGGGGTTAATAGGATTTTGGCAATCCCAGAACGTGTTCACCGATGAAGGCCAAAGCCATTTGATGGGTCACTGGCGCAAGCCTGATGAGGTTTACTTCTCTCCACCAACGTTCCACGTCGTAATCCACGGCGTAGCCGTAGCCGCCGAGAGTCTGCATAGCGTGATAGACAGCTTGGATGCCCGCTTCGACTGCAGCGACTTTTGCCATGTTAGCCTCGGCACCGCAAGGCTGTCCCTTGTCGTAGAGCCAGGCAGCCCGGTAGTTGAGGAGCCTAGATGCTTCAATCTTTGCTCGTGCCTCTGCAAGGGGGAACTGAATGGCTTGGTAGGAACCGATGGGGGCTCCGAAAACGTTCCTCTGCTTAGCATGCTCAACTGCCTTCTTGATGGCTAATAGCCCGATTCCTCCTGCGGCGGCTGAGAAGGACATTCGTTCAGGGTTCAACGTGTCCAGTATGAGGTACCAGCCTTTATCCTCCTCGCCTAACAAGCTTTCTTTTTGAAGCCTGAGGTCGCTGATGAAAACGTCGCAGGTTTTTGAGTAGTGGATTCCGTGCTTCTCTATGGGTGTGACTTCAATGGCTGGGTTTGGGAGGTCGACGAGGAAGAGGCTTAGACCCATGGTTCTTTTCGGGGCTTTTTCCATTGGGGTTGTTCTGGTTATGAGCACCATTCCTTTGGCTCTGTCTGCGCCCGAGATGAAGGTCTTGCGTCCGTTGACTACGTATCCATCTCCATCCTTTACTGCCATCGTTTGGGTGTTCAGGGTGTTTGTTCCAGCGTCGGGCTCAGTTAAGGCTAAGCAGAACTCCATGCCCTTGGCGATTTTGGGTAGATACTTCTCCTTCTGGCTTTCGCTTCCGTGTTTTGCTATGGATAAGCCGCCGAAGACTGTGGTTAAGCATAAGAACCATATTCCAGCCAATCCGCAGCTTTCAGAGGTCAGGGTTTCCATAGCTAGAATCATCTCGAACATTCCCATCCCGCCTCCACCGTATTTTTCGGGGATGACGGCGCCCACGAAGCCTGCTTCTACCAGAGCCTTCCAGAAATCTTCTGGGAACGTTTGGGTTTTGTCTTTTTCTCGCCAGTATTCGGGGCTGAAGTCTTTGGCTACTTCAGTGGCGGCTTGAACTATCATCTTCTGCTCGGCGGTCAACTCAAAATCCAACATCAATCACCAATCCAAGCTGTGAGAGGATAGTATCTTCTACGCATAGAATATATCCTTTATGCGTAGGCAACAGATGAGCATTTTCTGTTGTTAAAAATAGTGAGGGGAGCTATTGCTCTAATTGCGTGATTTTAGCTATTTACCTTTCCATGTGGGTTTTCTTTTCTCGGTGAAAGCTGAGACTCCTTCTTGCAGGTCTTCGCTGGACGCTACGACTCCGAAGCCTTCTCGTTCCAGTGCCAGCGCCGACTCCAAGTCTACGTCTGCTCCTTTGTCTATGAGGGATTTTGCCACTTTCATCGCCACGGGTGCTTTGTTGGCTAGTTCTTGAGCAAACTGCATGACAGCCGTCTTCAACTGCTCAGCGGGCACGACCATGTTCACTATCCCCCACTGCAAAGCGGTGTTGGCGTCGATTATCCTTCCAGTGTACACGAGTTCTTTTGCCCGAGCTTTACCCACAAGTCTGGTGAGCCTTTGAGTTCCACCCCAACCTGGAATAAGACCGATGTTAATCTCCGTCTGCCCCATCCGCGCCTTGTCGCTGGCGATGCGGAAGTCGCAAGCCATCGAAACCTCCATGCCCCCACCAAGGGCGAAGCCGTTTATTGCGGCGATTACGGGTTTTTCTAGGCGTTCTATGGCGTTGCAGATTCTGTATCCCATGTTCGACAGTTCTCTTGCTTTGAGAGCCGTCATTCCCTTCATGGCTTTGATGTCTGCCCCAGCCGAAAACGCTTTCTCTCCGGCACCCGTGATGACAACCGCTTTCACGCTCTCGTCAGTTCGAGCGTCTTCCATGGCAGATAGGAACTCTTGGGCGAGCTCTTGGCTCCACGCGTTCAAAGCCTCGGGGCGATTCAACGTTATCGTGGCGATGCTTTCGCTCTTCTCGTAGATTATGTATTGGAAACTCATGACTCCTTTCCTCCCTACTTCTTCTCGGTCCAGTCGTAAAAGCCCTTTCCAGTCTTGCGCCCAAGCAGGTTCGCGCCCACCATCTGCTTTAGGCCAGCGGTGGGGTGAAACTTGGGGTCGATGCCCTCCGAGAGCACTTCAGCGATTGACAACGTCGTATCCGCGCCTATATAATCAAGCAGCATCAAGGGTCCCATCGGCCAGTTCAGCCCAAGCTTGATGGCTTTGTCGATGTTATCCCTGTCCGCTACGCCTTCCCAGTAAAGGGCAACTGCCTCGTTTAATGCTGGAACGAGTATGCGGTTCACGATGAAGCCGGGGCTGTCCTTCTTAACGAGCACCGTTTCTTTCCCCATCTTATGCGCCGTGTCCAGGATTGTCTGGATTGTTTCGTCAGAGGTTTTGATGCCCCTAATCACTTCTACGAGGCGCATCAGTTGTGGGGGGTTGAAGAAGTGCATGCCACAGACTTTTTCGGGTCTTCGGGTGGCAGAGCAGAGTCTGGTGATACTGATGGAACTGGTGTTCGACGCAATTATCGCATGAGATGGCGCATGCTTGTCGGCTTCTTGGAATACTGGTAGCTTTATCTCTGGCTTTTCGGGGACGGCTTCGATGACTAGGTCGGCGTTTTTTACGGCTTCTTCTAAACTGAGTATCGGGTAGATTCTTGCGAGAATCTCGTTCACTTGGTCTCGCGTGAGCTGACCTTTACTCTCGAACCTGGCTAAGCTGCTGCGGATCATTTCCATGCCGCTGTCGACGAAACGCTGCTCAACGTCTCTGAGCCACACTTCGAAGCCACTCTGCGCCGCGACTTGACAGATGCCATGTCCCATCAAGCCCGCGCCTAAGACTGCGATTCTCTTAATTTCCACGACGTTATTCCTCCAACTAAGTGAAGAATAGTTGCATGTAAAAGTAGGTTATTAGTGTTTGGATGTGACGTTGTTTAGAAGATTCCTTGTCCTCTTAAGTCCTTCACTCTTTTGGCTTTTCCCTCAAACCTCGGCAGGCTGTTGTGGGGAACCAAGACCACGTTGGCGCTGATTCCCGTCACGGTTCTTATGGATTCTCCGATCTTGAGGTTGAGACTGTGAAGCTTCGACAAGTCTCCGGCTACTCTTTCGAAGATCTCTTTCTGGGGCTCCACTTGTACGGTGATGTTGTCTAATTGATCTGGACGCTCGAGCACTATCATGTAGTTTTGAGAGGCTCCTTCCACTTGGAGTAGGGCGTGCTCCACGGTGCTTGGCCATATTTTCACGCCCCTAACCTTGAACATGTCGTCTGCCCTGCCCACGATTCTACTCATCCTTCCCAGAGTTCTTCCGCATGCGCATTCTTCGTTGGTGATAGAGGTTATGTCGCCTGTTCTAAACCTGAGCACGGGCGTTGCTTCTCTAGTCAACGTCGTCAGCACGAGCTCTCCTGTTTTTCCCTCTTCAAGTCTTCCTCCTGTTGCGGGGTCGATAATCTCTGCTATAAAGTAGTCCTCGTAAACGTGTAATCCGTGGTGTTCTTGGCATTCCACTGACACTCCTGGACCGATTACTTCGGAAAGACCGTAGACGTCGAAGGCTTCAAGCCCCAAGAGTTCTTGAATTCTGTGCCTAAGCTCTTCAGACCATGCTTCTGCTCCGAACAGCCCGCTCTTCCATTTTAGCTCTTTTGTCGGCTCAATTCCCATCTTCTCCTTCGCGTATTCGCCTAAGTATGCTGCGTAGCTGGGTGTGCAGGCGAGGATGGTTGTTCCATACTCCTTCGCGAGTCGTATCTGGCGCTCAGTGTTCCCGGAAGCGATGGGTAAGACTGTGGCTCCTATCTCCAACGCTCCGTAATGAAAGCCCAACCCACCGGTGAACAAGCCGTACCCGTAGGCGTTCTGCACGACGTCTCCTTTCTTCGTTCCCGCAGAAGCATAGATCCTCGCCATCGCTTTTGACCACACTGTCAAGTCTTTGGCGGTGTATGCGCATGTGGTTGGGTGTCCCGTCGTTCCAGAGCTCGCGTGGAGTTCTAGGACTTCACCTATGTCCACGGCCAACATCCCATAAGGATAGGCTTGTCGAAGGTCTTCTTTAGTGGTGAAGGGAATCTTCTCAAGGTCGTCCAAGGTTTTTATCCCGTCTGGAGTCGTTCCAGAGTCCTTGAACTTTCTCTTGTACATGGGGATTCTTTCATAACAGTATCGCACAATTCCCCTCAGTTGTTCTTCTTGCAGCCTTGCAAGTTTTTCTCGAGGCATCTTTTCGTACTCGGGCTGGTAAACCCAACCTGCTGTTTTCCTCAACTTATCACCACGAATTGTTAATCGTTTTGGGGTTGACTAAGTGAATGTAAAGCAGCACTTAAAACTTACGAGAATTCCCTTAACATGCAGCCAAAATTCTCGTAACGAGGGTACGAGCGGGTGAGTTTGGTTACTGGCTGAGACGACGTTTTGCTTTGCGAGGAGTGAAGGCTGCTATAGTCGAAGCAAGAAACAGTGTCAACAGCAAGCTTAGAAGCGAAAACTCTGGAACCTGAATCGGGGCTGTCCATGCACTCGAACCGTCAAATGTGCAGATAGCTCGAACCGTAGCTAAGGGTGTTCCTTCGATTGGTCCAAGGTTGCATGGAATAGTAAACTCTGTTGTAGATGGGACGCTTATTGGAAAGTTTCGAACGTCTCCGCTTATGTCTACCTGAATCATGTACACATAATGAAAAGAGTCTTCTGCTGGGGTGTGATAAACAGTGACGTTTAACACTGTGTCACTTCCACTACTCCAAACGACTAATTTCCTAACTTCTGGGACAATTGCAGACGCGGGCGCTATCAAACCAGCACTTAATAAGAGAAAAGCACCCAGAATCACCACGCGTAGATAAATGCTCGGAAGTGTCAATACGTTCACTCCACGTTTTCTCTCGTAAATAGCTATTTAATCCCTTGTAGTCGCTTTTAGTCGCAACAGTCAGAGCCGTAGCGTGTAGAAGACAACGCCCGAGAACAACGCTACAAACCACAACACTAAGGTCACTCGCATCAGCTTCCTCTTCCGGCACAGTTCTTGAGAGACGACTGTAAACGCCATGAAACGGCAAGCCATACCCCTAAAATTGACGCAAGGGTTCAAAGATTGCATGAGTAATCGTAACGATCGAAAGAGTGTTTTGGGGTTGAAGTGCAACAAACTGTCTTAGGTTGAGTAAAGAAGGTCCCATGATCAGTATGAAGGAAAGTAGGTTCAACGCTACAGCAACGACCATCGTACTTCCGTGCAGGAAGAACTTTCGTTTATTCTAAAAGAGAAGGCTTGTGACGATGATGGCTAGGATTGCGATTTGGAGTACAAGATTGCCCTCTGGGCTGAGGTAAGCCATAGACGTCACCTTTACCCAGTTATTAATCTGGAAGTACAAAAGCTCTCCGATGCTTTCCAGCTTGGACAATGCCTATACATTGTTGCAAGATGTATGGAGAGTGGCAAGTTGGATTCCGAATTCTGAAGTCTTAAATCAGAGTTGAACGCTTAGCATCGGTGGGCTCAAAGAAAGTGAAAGATTTGATTCTTCAGACTAGGCAACTTTGGGCATCGGAAATTCATGCTTACACTTTGGACATTTCACGCTCTCACAATGGACGAGGGAGGGGCACCCCGAACAGGCGATGGCTCTTCCATAACTGATGTCGAAGGTGAAGCCGCATTTTGGACAACGAACTAACCGTCTACTCTTGGACAACCGCTTCTCCTCCAAGAAGTGCACTTGAAAAGGTTCCACACTGTTTTAAAAGTCTTCTCACAACTATGCCAGTTTTAGAGAAATGTAAAGCTGTTTGCTGGAAATATTTAAGAACGAAGGAAGCAAATCTAACTAATTAATAATGGGTGATAATCGAAAGGAACCAAACTTGGGTAGGGACAATGTCTAAAGCTTCGAAGACTGAGAGAACAGAATTCTACAAGGACCATCTGGTTCAAGTGTTCATAAGCAAGTTTCTTAGTGGAGAAATCGCGAGACTAGACCCGTCTTTTGACCCGGATCATGGCTACAGATACCCAATTATCGAAGCGATTCTAGGGGGTCCTGCCAAAGTTGAAGACTTCTTGACTCAGCTAAGCAAAGCTGGGATTCTGAAGCGAGAACTGTACGATAAAATCTTGTTCTGTCCCTACTGCGATTCTCCTAAGATTTCGATTCACTACAATTGTCCCCACTGCAAATCATTCAACGTTAGAAAGAGCGCTTTAATAGAACATCTTCCCTGCGGGTACATTGACACAGAAGACCACTTCAAAAAAGGAGGCAGACTCGTCTGCCCAAGGTGCGGTAAAGAACTCACTAGACCCGAGGTTGATCACAGAAAGGCTGGAATATGGTGCACATGCGCTGACTGCAAGAAAAGCTTCGACATCCCAGTCCCCTCCCATTTCTGTCGAGATTGCCACAAGGATTTTACGTTTGAAGACGCTATCTACGAAAACGTTTACTCGTACACGTTGAGCGACGAAGCGAGGCAAGAAGCTTCGCTCGGCTGGATTCTCGTGATGCCCATAAAAGAGTTCTTGGAAAGCCACGGGTTCGAGGTCGAAACGCCGGGCTTCTTGAAAGGAAAGTCGGGTGCAAACCACATGTTTGACATCACAGCTTTTAGAAAAGGTGCAGCTAAGAACATGATGGTTATAGACCTCGCAACGTCACCCGAAG
>CAZJAQ010000024.1:0-20460 GCA_964544285.1 uncultured Candidatus Bathyarchaeia archaeon | reverse complement strand
AGGCATAGACGTATGCTTCTTCAACGGGTCAATACGCAATTCCGAGAACGAGCACATGGCGAAGCTGCTCAGGAAGAAAGCAAAGGTTCTTGTTGCTTTCGGCTCGTGCGCCCACGAAGGCTGCATTCCTGGGCTTGCTAACTTGCACAACAAGAAAGAGATATTCGAAAGGGTTTACCGCGAGACTCCGTCGACCAAGAACCCAGAAGGAGTAACGCCAGTCAACCCCGTCAAAGTCGAAGAAGGCGAGCTGCACAAGCCCGAATTCTACGACACGGTGAAAACCCTCGACCAAACCGTAGACGTAGACTACTACCTTCCAGGCTGCCCTCCGCCTGTGGACTTGATTGTTAAGGCGGTTGATGCCATCTTTAAGGGTAAGCTGCCACCCAAAGGCTCAGTCCTAGCGCCCGCAAAGTCTGTCTGCGACGAGTGCCCTCGGAAGAAGGAGGAGAAGAAGATTTCTAAAATCTACCGCGTATACGAGAAGGTGCCCGAGCCTGAGAAATGCCTTCTGGAACAGGGAATCATCTGCATGGGACCCGCGACTCGAGGAGGCTGCGGGGCTCAGTGTTTGCAGGTGGATTATCCTTGCACTGGGTGCGGTGGTCCCTGCCCCAACGAACCTGAGCAAGGCTCAGCTATGCTTAGCGCTTTGGCGTCGATTCTCGGAGTTGACGAGGAGAAGGAAGAAGGCTATGATGCCGAGAAACTTATCAACCAGATTAAGGACCCGGTGGGAACTTTCTACAAGTATTCGCTACCACATTCGATAATTAACCGGAAGGTGATGAAGAAATGAAACAAATATCCATCGACCCAATAACGAGGCTGGAAGGACATGGAAAGATCGACATATTCTTGGATGATGCAGGGAACGTCGCCAACGCCTACATGATAGTGCCTGAGTTGCGAGGCTTCGAAAAATTCTGCGAGGGACGAAAAGCAGAAGACATGCCCATACTAACCACCCGAATCTGCGGCGTCTGCCCCGTCGCCCACCACATGGCTTCTGCAAAGGCTTTGGACGCAGCGTTCAACGTGGAGCTTCCGCTAACTGCCAAGAAGCTCAGGGAGCTCATGTACTGCGGCTACTTCATCTACGATCACATACTCCACTTCTACTTCTTGGGCGGACCAGACTTCGTGGTAGGACCTGATGCGCCTGCTGCTGAGAGGAATATTCTGGGCGTGATTAAGAAGGCTGGCTTGGAGGTAGGTAAGGAAGTCATCAAGCACAGGGCGTATGGACAGAAGATAACAGCTATCTTAGGTGGCAAAGCAACGCACCCCGTGTGCGGAATCCCCGGTGGCATGTCGAAGTCACTAAGCGAGGAAGGCAGGCAAGAGATTGAAACGATGGTGAAGTCTTGCGTGGAGTTTGCGAAGTTCAGCCTCAGCTTATTCAACGACGTCGTCTTGAAGAATGAGGATTACGTGAATTTGATTAAAAGCGACATGTACGCCATGAAAACCTACTACATGGGAACGGTGGACAAGAACAACAGAGTGAACTTCTATGACGGCGACATACGAGTAGTCGACCCTGAAGGCAAAGAATTCGTAAAGTTTAGACCCTCGCAATACTTGGACGTGATTGAAGAACACGTGGAGCCATGGAGCTACGTCAAGTTCCCCTACCTCAAGAAAATCGGCTGGAAAGGCTTCATAGAAGGTGCTCAGAGCGGAGTCTATCGCGTGGGACCTCTCGGACGTCTTAATGCTTCTGAGGGCATGGCGACGCCTCTGGCACAAGGGGAATTCGAGAGAATGTACAAAACCCTGAGCGGGAAGCCGGTGCATTCCACTCTGGCTTTCCACTGGGCAAGGCTCATAGAGCTGTTGTATGCCGCTGAGAGGGCTCTGGAGTTAGTTCAAGACCCCGAGATTACGAATAAGGATGTCAGAAGCCAATTGGGCGCGCCCGGCGAAGGCGTCGGAATCGTAGAAGCAGCTAGGGGCACGTTAATTCATCATTATATCCTCGACAAAGATGCCATAGTGAAGAAGGTCAACCTCATCGTGGCTACGACTAACAATTCCGCAGCCATCGACATGTCCATCCGCGACGCAGCGAAAGGATTGATAAAGAAGGGCGCAGTCGACGACGGAGTGCTGAACAAAGTCGAAATGGCGTTCCGCGCCTACGACCCATGCATGGGCTGCGCCACACACCTCGCCATAGGCCAAATGCCCCTAAAAGTCAACATCTACAACAACAAAAGAAAACTCATCAAAACCCTAAAGCGCTAACACCTGCCAACGTTTCTAATAGGACGGTCTAGACCAGGCGCAGAGAAGGTGCACACGCTCCAGACAACTCAAACATGCATCTCCCAAACCCTCAAAACCTCTTCAAGACTGACTGTCTCCTTTCGCAAAATCCTAGGCTTCTCCCCCGTTAAGTCAACCACGCTCGAAGAAACCCCAAGCCCAGTCACACCACCATCAAGAATAACATCCACTTCATCTCCCAACTGCCCACAAGCCTCAACCGCACTAGAAGGCGCCCGAGACCCCGTCTTGTTGGCACTGGTGCCCACGAGAAGTCCCCCAGACAACCTGATAAGCTCAAGCGCAACCTCATGCCTCGGTATCCTCATACCGACAGTAGTCGACCCAAAAGTAACGATGCCTGGAAGATATTTCTTAGGCAAAACTGTAGTCAAGGGTCCAGGCCAAAACCTCTCACCTACCCTTCTCGCCCCTTCAGAAAGCTCCGCCACCCTCTCAACATCACTAAAACTGCTTGCAAGAATGGGCAAAGCCTTGTCCCTACCGCCTTTCACCCGAATAAGCCTCTCCACAGCGTCAACGTTGAAGGGGTCGCAGCCCAAACCATAAACAGTGTCAGTCGGATAGACGACCAACCCGCCCTTCTTAACGACCTCCGCAGCAACCCTAGCATTTTCCAACGTCGCCTTCAACACACGCATCACTCACACACCTCTGGGCATGAACAAACAGCTTAAAAAGGTCAGCAAGCTTGGCGCGTCACTGCAGAAAGGCTCCACGCCGTCGCCTCACATCATCCCCCAATACAAAACATTTCCCTCACTATTAGGCGTTTCCATAAACGCAGACCTTAAATCCCCACAAGAACATTGTAGCTAATCTCAAAACCCCGTAGGAATGTGTAAAGATGGACGCTCAAAGACCAGCAATAATAGTCCACGGCGGCGCCGGAGAATGGCGCCCGGACAGACAAAAAGCGGGCTGTGCTGGGGTGAAAGAGGCAGCTGACACAGGGTACAACATGCTGAAACACAGCGGAAGTGCCCTCGACGCCGTGGAGTCTGCAGTTATGACTATGGAGGACAACGAAGTCTTCAACGCAGGATTAGGGTCATCACTAACTCTCGAAAAGAAAGCTGAAATGGAAGCCTCCATAATGGACGGCAAAACACTATCCGCAGGAGCAGCGGGATTATTAGACGACGTCAAAAACCCCATACACTTAGCCCGCATAGTCATGGAAAACACGGACCACATTTTCATAGTGGGACGGAGCGCAGAAAAACTGGCTGAACTTTTCAGCTTGGAACGTAGAAACCCGAGCACCAAGCTCAGAGAAGAATATTGGCGTGAACTAACGAATAAAATTAAGAAATGCGAGTTGGATTATCTGCCAAAACTATCTAAGTTGCTGAAGGCGCATTCTAACCTCTTTAGTTTGGACACTGTTGGTGCTGTCGCAGTTGACGAAGAAGGTAACGTGGCTGCAGCAACATCAACAGGTGGAATCTCTTTGAAAATTCCGGGGCGCATAGGAGACTCGCCCCTCATCGGTTGCGGCAACTACGCTGACAACGAATCAGGCGCATGCTCAGCTACTGGAATAGGAGAAATAGCTATCCGCCTTGTTCTGGCAAAAAGCACGTGTGACCGAATGCGTGCGGGGCAGTCACCCCAGAAGGCTGCAGAAGACTCCATCAAAGATGTGAATCGCAGGATACAGAACGTCGCCAACCAAATGGGTCTGATAACTGTCGACGCTGAAGGCAGAATCGGCGCAGCCCACAATTCCCCTCACATGTGCTGGGCTTACGTGACACCACGGATTCGCAGTCCAAAAGCTTTCTTAAAGGCAAAGATTGTGAGGAAAACAGTCTAGAAGAATATTCTTATGTGGTCTGTGTTTTCTGCTGCTTACGTTATAGAAACGCTTAAAAAGCTTTGACATGTTTTGTGTAGGAACGCTGAGGAAGTGCTGGCATCTTCAAAAGGAGGTGAAGAAAAATGGAAGAGGAAGAAGAAGTTGAGGAAGAAGAAGATTGGGAAGAAGACGAAGAGGAATGGTAGCTGCCTGACATAAATCAGCCTTTTATGACTTTTTTCTTTAATCCCTTACAACCATAGATTGATTATGTTTTATCTCAACTTTTATTAGTTTCCCGTTTGCATTCTATAGAATCAACATTCCGTAATGGGCAAGTCACTATGGTTCGAATCGCAGTGATCGATGAGGACAGATGCAAATCCAAACGTTGCGCTAGAGAATGCTACCGCTTTTGTCCGAAGGTCAGAAGCAAGGTAGAAGCCATAGTTTTCGAAGAAGGCAGACCAAAAGTCGTAGAGGCTTTATGCGTTGGATGCGGCATCTGCGTCAAAAAGTGTCCTTACAAAGCCCTCACCATCGTCAACCTACCAGACGAACTTGAAGCAGAATGCAGCCACCGCTTCGGACCAAACACCTTCAAGCTCTTCCGTCTTCCCATACCAGCGCAAGGCATAGTGCTGGGGCTCTTAGGTCAGAACGGTATAGGAAAAAGCACTGTTATCAAGATTCTATCGGGTGAGATAAAACTCAATCTTGGACGCTACGACAAACCACCAGATTGGGCTGAGATTATAGCTCATTACAGAGGTTCAACCCTTCAGGAATATTTCTTAAAATTAAGCCAGAATAACTTGAAAGTCGCACACAAGCCGCAGTATGTGGATAAGATTCCAAGAGTGGTTTCGGGCAAAGTCTATGAGTTGTTGGAGAGGCTTGACGAAAGAGGAAAGTTGAAGAAAGTTGCAGAACAACTACAGCTTGAGCCAGTCTGGAATCGAGCCTTGGACGTTTTAAGTGGGGGCGAGCTTCAACGAGTCGCCGTAGCAGCCGCTATCTGTAGAGAAGCAGACGTGTATCTCTTCGACGAACCCTCAAGCTATCTGGACGTTAAACAAAGGCTGGAAGTTGCAAGAGCGATAAGGAGTCTGAAGGAAGAAGACAAAACTGTGATTGTCGCAGAACACGACCTCGCCATAATCGATTACTTGTCGGATCAAATCTGTGTCTTCTACGGAGGACCCGGCGTTTACGGTATCGTCTCTAACGTTCATGGTGTACGGGTAGGCATAAACATCTATTTAGAAGGTTTCATTCCCGACGAGAACCTTAGATTCCGAGAAGAGTCGATAATTTTCCACGCAAAACCGCCCACGGTAAGCTGGGGCGTCGGCGAAACAGTGCTAAAATGGGAAACGATGTCAAAATCTTACGAGGGATTTATCCTAAAAGTGGAACCTGGAGAAGTTAAGAAAAGCGAAGTTGTTGGAATCCTAGGCCCAAACGGCATTGGAAAGACGACTTTCGTGAAGCTTCTGGCTGGAATCGAGAAACCAGATGAAGGAACGACCTATGCACCATACGAACTGACAGTGAGCTACAAACCGCAATACATCTCTGCAGAGTTTGAAGGCACTGTAACAGAGCTGTTGAATAGTATTAAGAAAGAAGACCTGACTGCAAGCTGGTACCAAAGCGAGGTCTTACAACCTCTCAACTTGGAGGGATTGCTGGATCACAACGTTAGTCAACTCAGCGGCGGCGAGCTTCAAGGAGTCGCCATCGCAACATGTCTTTCTCGCGAAGCCAAACTATACCTACTAGACGAACCAAGCGCTTATTTGGATGTCGAAGAGCGTTTAAACATGGCTCGTACAATCAGGAGAGTAATTGAAAACAGAAACGCCACTGCTTTCGTAGTGGAACACGACGTGGTTGCGCAGGACTTTATCGCCGACCGCTTGATGGTTTTCGACGGAGAACCAGGGGTCAAAGGCATCGCTAACCCCCCGACGACTCTTAGAAGCGGGATGAATACCTTCTTGAAGGAGATGGAGGTTACTTTTCGCCGAGACACCTCTACGAAGCGTCCGAGAGTGAACAAGGAGGGTTCAAGGATCGATAGGCATCAGCGCAAGATAGGCGAGTATTACTACGTGGCGGAGAAGAAGTAGGCTGTGCAAAACTGTTTTTAACAAACTCCTTTTATGCTATACACGGTGATGACACGATTGGAAGGTCTTTGGACACCGTTAATTCTCGTTAACTTAAAAACCTACTTAGAGGGAACGGGCAGAAAAGCTCTAGAATTAGCCGAGAACGCGGAGAAAGTCAGGAGGAAAACAGATGTTTGCATCGGACTTGCCCCTCAATACACCGACATAGTCCAGCTCGCCAAGAAGGGTTCTCTGCCGATTTTCGCTCAGCACATGGATTCAATAAACCCTGGAAGCTTCACAGGACACGTTTTACCCGAGGCACTAAAGGAAGCTGGGGCTATAGGGACTCTTATCAACCATTCAGAAAGACGCGTGAAGCTAGCTAACATAGACGCCTCCATCAGAAAAACCGGGGAACTGGGTTTAGTTTCTGTGGTTTGCACTAACAACACGAGCGTTAGCGTGTCCGCTGCTGTTTTGAAGCCCGATTTTATAGCGATTGAACCCCCAGAACTCATCGGAACCGGCATACCAGTGTCAAAAGCAAAACCAGAAATAGTCACCGAAACAGTGGAACTCGTTAAGAAAGTAAACCCGAAAGTTGTCATTCTCTGCGGCGCGGGAATCACTCGAGGCGATGATGTGGCTGCAGCGTTAAAACTCGGGACAAAGGGTGTTCTCGTCGCCAGCGGCATCGTAAAGGCAAAAGAACCGTATAAAGTGCTTTTAGAGTTTGCTGAGGCTGCTACTTCGGTCTAAAGGTGTCCGCGTTTGAAGGTTGAAATCGAATGCCTCTCATGCATAGTCCACCGCGGCTACTTGGAAATCGCAGAAGCCACAAAAAACCCTCAGCTGCAGTTTAGGGCAGCGTCAGCCCTCTTAGAGTGTATTGCGAAGGAGTTCAAGCCAGAGGCTGTTGCAGCGGTTCTGGGCACGATGCGAGACCGACTAATCAAGCAAATCTCGGGCAACTTCGACGTGTATGCAGACAGGAAACGGGCTAGTAATCAAGCAGCTTTGGAACTGCTTCCTTACGTCAGGGGAATGATAGAAAAAGAAACGACACCAGAGAAAAGATTCAGGAGAGCCTGTCTCGCCGCCATAGCGGGAAACATCATCGAATTTGACATTCCAGAACACGAAGTTAATCTAGACGAACTGAGACAATTAATTGCGAAAGCCGAAGAAGACTTGGCAGTAGACGACATACGTAAAATCTACGACGAAGTCAAGAAAGCGAGCACCATTCTTTTTTTAACCGACAACGCTGGAGAAATCGCCTTCGACAAACTCTTGATTGACGAGTTAAAGCAACTGGATGCCAAGGTCGTCGCCGTAGTTAAGGGCGGACCCATCCTGAACGATGCCACCCTCGAAGACGCTAAAACTGTAAGTATGTACGAAATAGCGGACGCCGTCATCACAACTGGTGCCGACGCCGTGGGTTTGCCCCTTCCAGAAGAACGCTCAGAAGAACTCGTCAAAGCCTACGACGAAGCAGACTTTGTCATCGCTAAAGGCATGGGGTACGCAGAAACGCTCACGGAGATGAAATTGCGACAGCCTCATGCTTTTTTGCTGAGAACGAAGTGCAACCCTGTTGCAAGGTATTTCGGCGTTCAAAGAGGCAAAAATGTCGCTAAACTGGTGAAGCCGTAAGGGTTGGGCTGAATGGAAGTCAGTCTGCCTAGAATCGAGTTTGGTGGTGACGCCCTCTCTGACATGGAAAGGGCGATGAATTTAGAGTGGTTGGTGACAAACGGTCTGGGTGGATATGCTTCTTCCACTGTTCTGGGAATCAACACGCGCAAGTATCATGGGATTCTGGTTGCTTCTTTTAGTCCTCCTGTAGATAGAAGAGTGGTGCTTTCAAAGCTGGACGAGAAACTTCTAATTGACGATAAAGTCTACTATCTGAGCGCCAACGAGTTCAGCCATGGCATACAGCCACAAGGCTTTAACCATCCCCAACTCTTTTCACAAGCTCCGTTCCCCACCTTCTCCTACGACGTGGGCAACGTGAAGCTCCGCAAGACAATAAAAATGCCCTACCAGAAGAACGCGGCGGTAGTTTCCTATGAAGCTTTTTCTTCCCGAGAAGCGACTTTAAACATCTATCCCCTCGTTAATTCGAGGCACTTCCATTCAGTCACTGATAAGAGCAAGCTTGGATGGAGCTTCGTTCAAAAGCCATCCGCGCAAGAAACAACACTCCAAATAGCCAACCCCAAATCCACGTTAATAATCTCCTCAAGTTCTGGAAGGTACATTGATGAAGGAGAAAGATGGGTTGAAGGCATATTTTTCAGAGTAGACAAGTCGCTGGAAACCAGCTGTTTTGACGATTGCTACGTGCCTGGACGATTCGAAATTGACCTGAAGCCTGACCGGAAAACGAACTTTAGTGTAGCTGCTGTGGCTGGCAAGGACGCAGAAGAAACTGAAAGAACCCACTTATCGTTGCGGAAAGAATTAGAGAGTCTCGACAGCTTTTATCAAAAGGAATCTGATAGACTGGTCAATCTTTTGACGGGATTTCATGTTAACAACCCCAAAGTAGTCCAAGAGGACTGGTTAAAGTGGCTTGTTCTAGCAGCCGACTCTTTTATTGTACTGCGTTCGTCTACAAAAACGAAAACTGTCATCGCCGGCTACCACTGGTTCGAAGATTGGGGGCGTGACTCGCTTATTTCTCTGCCGGGCTTAACTCTCGTTACTGGACGTTTTGGCGATGCTAGAGAAATTCTGCTTACATTCAAGCATTACTGCAGCAACGGAGTTATCCCCAACCGTTTTCCCGACGAGGCTGGAGAAAAACCAGTCTACAACACTGTCGATGCCACTTTATGGTTTTTCAACGCTGTTCTTCAATACTTGAAATACACGGGCGACTTCGACTTCGTCCAGCAAAACCTGTTGACCATGCTTCAGTCTGTAATAGATCATCACATACAAGGAACAATAAACAACATACATCTTGACAATGATGGATTGATCATGCACGGACCGAGGCTCACGTGGATGGACGCCATGACAGATAACAAACCTGTTACGCCCCGGGAGGGCAAGGCAGTGGAGGTTCAAGCCTTATGGTACAACGCACTGAGAACGATGGAACTTCTCGCAACACGCTTCGGCTACGACGATTTAGCTGAGAAATATCAAAACATGGCGAACAAAACACAGAAGAGCTTTGTTGAAAAATTCTGGAACCCCCAGACATGCTACCTTTTCGACGTCATTGAAGGAGAAAATAAGGATGCTTCATTGAGGCCAAATCAAATAATAACTGTGTCCCTCGATTTTTCCATGCTCAATAAAACACAGCAAACAGCGATAGTCTCTATCGTTCACGAGAAGCTTTGGGCAACCTATGGACTTAGAACCCTGTCGACAGACGACCCAAAATATCGCGGGAAATACGCGGGAAACTGGGGTGAGCGTAACTACGCTTATCATAACGGCACTGCGTGGCCTTGGCTGCTTGGACCTTTCGTAACGGCATTCCTAAAGACGAAGAACTTCGATGCGGAGTGGAGAAGGTTCGCTTTTGAAAATCTTCTTCAACCCCTCTTCAAGGAACAACTATCACGTGCGGGACTTGGAACGATAAGTGAAGTTTTCGACGGAGACCCTCCCCATTCGCCTGGAGGTTGTATCTCTCAAGCATGGAGTGTGGCAGAGCCTCTGAGGGCTTACGTTGAGGATGTGTTGCTCATTAGACCGAGGTTTGAGAGGGATGTTCTAGAACAATCTTCTAGAAAAGGCAACTAAATAAGGAGGAAACGTGATACTCTGAACAATCAAACTTCCAGTAGGTCGGAACAAAGTTGACAGACATCTGTCTCATGTTCGAGGTTCATCAGCCACTGCGGCTGAACCGCAACTTTCACCATGACCTACTGGCAAGACCTCCCGCTTCAAATAAGGACCTCTTTGAACTCTATTTTGACAACACTCTCAACAAACACATCTTCGACCGCGCGGCTAGAAAATGCTATTTTCCCGCAAACAACATCATCCTCGAAGAGATTGAACGGTTTAAACGTGAGAAGAAGCAGTTCAGGGTTTCTTATGGGATTTCTGGAGTTTTTATCGAGCAATGTGAACGTTGGAACCCAGACCTCCTTGAATCTTTTAAGCAGTTGGCGAAGACTGGTTGTGTCGAGTTTCTGGAGGAGACGTATTACCATTCTCTAGCCAGCCTCTTCGGCATCGACAGAACAGAATTCGTTGAGCAAATTAAGATGCATCGACAGTTGATGAAGGACTTATTTAACTACGAACCAAGGGTTTTTGAAAACACTGAATGCCTCTACAACAACGAAATCGCCAAGACTGCTGCAGAGATGGGTTATAGGGCAATAGTAACCGAGGGTGTGGAACGCGTTCTCAGATGGCGAAGCCCAAACTACGTCTACAAAGCAAGGGGTTCCTCGATTCCTGTTTTATTCAGAAACTACCGCCTCTCAGACGACATCGGCTTTCGCTTCTCTTCGACGTGGTGGAACGAGTGGCCTCTGACCGCCCAGAAATACGCAAGCTGGCTTGCAGCCATACAAGGACAGACAGTTGTTATCTTCATTGATTATGAAACTTTCGGCGAGCATCATTGGCCAGAATGCGGCATTCACGAATTCTTGAAATGGCTGCCTGGAGAAGTGCTCAAATGGGAACATTTGTACTGGAGGACTCCTTCCGAGGTTGTAAGTCTCCACCAACCTGTTGGAGAAGTCGACGTTCATGAGTATGACACTGTTTCGTGGGCTGATCTGGAGCGAGACCCGAGCGCTTGGGTTAGTAACCCGATGCAGATAGTTTCCTACGAATTTCTGAAGGGCTTAGAACCCTTCGTGAAAGGGTTGGGGGACAAGTTTTGGCTGACGCTCTGGCGGTATTTCCAGATGAGCGACCACCTGTACTACATGAGCGTGAAAGGCGGAGGACCAGGTGACGTGCATAACTATTTCAACCCTTCTGGAAACCCGATAGAAGCTTTCGTCACTTTTTCTAACATAGTTTCCGATTTTGAAGCTAGGATTTTGCAGGAACTCCAGCGACCTGAGCTCGCTGCCAAATGGGTCTTGAGGCGGTTGCCCGCTGACAGGGGCTTTTCGTTCTTCTACGAGTTTGCGCGACCAACAAACTTGACGGCTTACGATTTGTACGAGTTTGTTGCGGCGCTGAATAAGGTTCCTCTGCAGTCTCTTCAATATCACATGGAGCGAGGGGACTTCGAAAGATGGATAAGCCAAGTCTTAGGCGACAAAAAACTTGCTGAGCAAATACCGTCGTTGGCTAAGGAAAGGCTGAAGGGCGAGGCACTTCGGAGAAGACTTCTGGCGACTGTTGAAGCTAGGGTGAAGCATCTCGAAGAGTTAGCGGCTAGGGGAAAAGCGTGATCGCATGAAAATCTGTTTGCTGTCTTGGGAGTTCCCGCCTAGGATTGTCGGAGGGATAGCTCGTCATGTTTTTGGGTTGGCTAGGGCGCTGGCTAAGTCGGGGAATGATGTTGGCGTCGTTACGCTGGATTTTCCCGGAGCGCCAGACTACGAGGAGGTTGAGGGCTTCAGGGTTTACCGCTCCAAGACTGAAGTGGGACACCCGAACTTTCTCACATGGGCTTTCTTGTTTAACCACTTCTTAGAGAAGCGTCTCGCAGCTGCCAACAAGGATTTCGGCTTCGACCTGATCCACATTCACGATTGGCTGGTGGGACCTGCGGGTGTTGGTTTTAAGCATTTTTTGAACAAGCCCCTTGTTTGTACGATGCACAGTACCGAACATGGGCGTTCAAGCTTGCACGACCCTGATTCTTTCATGATAGACGGGATGGAGTGGTGGGCGTGTTATGAAGCGTCTCGAATAATCGTGACGAGCAATTCTATGAAGGGTGAAGTCTGCGGTCATTTTCACGTGTCCGATGAGAAGGTGGAGGTTATTCCGAATGCTATTGACATGGAAAAATATGACGTTGGGGTTGACCGTTGGGGTGTTAGGAGGCGTTTCGGCGTGGGGGACCATGAGAAGATGGTGCTCTACGTCGGGCGTCTGGTGCCCCAGAAGGGAATCGAGTATCTGATTCGAGCCATTCCCCGCATTAGTTGGCGTTTCCCCGAGGCTAAGTTTGTTATCGTGGGCGAGGGGTGGATGCGTGGGCATCTGGAGTGGTTGGCTGACCAGTCGGGGCAGCGTTGGCGAATCAATTTTACTGGTTTTGTTTCTGAAGAGGATTTGGTGGCTTTGACTAAGAGTGCAGATGTGATGGTCGTGCCTTCTGTTTACGAGCCCTTCGGGATCGTGGCCTTGGAGGGCATGGCTGCCGGAGTGCCTGTGGTGGCTAGTCAGGTGGGGGGCTTGGCTGAGGTGGTGGAGCATGATAAGACGGGCGTGTACGTGTATTCGCGTAGTCCTGATTCTATTGCTTGGGGGGTTGAACGTGTCTTGTCTGACCAGGGCTATCGGGATTGGCTGGTTAAGAATGCGTATGAGGCTGCTAGGAGTAGGTTTAGTTGGGAGGCTGTCGCGGCGCGGACTGTTGAGGTTTATAAGCGAGTTTTGGGTGAGGGTTAGGGTATGAGTGGTTTTCCGCCTGTTTCGCCGAGGCCTGAGTTGCCTGAGGAGTTTCGGTTCTTGTGTACGTTGCATAACGTGGGGGCTACGAGTGTTGAGCGTGCGCTTTCGGTGGAGGAGATTTCGAAGTGGACGGGTAAGGAGGCTTCGGTTATTCTGGAGTTTCTGGGGAAGCTCGTGGAGTTGGGGTACGTGCAGTCAGTTAAGAGGGATGGGGTACACAGGTTTCATGTTTCTGTGACGGGCATTCGGAAAGTGTTGACGTTGTACAGTTAAAGCTTCTTTTGCGTGCTCTGCGCTTAGTCTAGACCGTCCTATTAGGTATGTTGGGTTGGTGTAAAGGATATAAGGTGATCTTGAATACGCTTTTATGTTTGTGACTTTAGGGGGCCGGTAGTCCAGCCTGGTTAAGACGTCGCCCTCACGCGGCGAAGATCGCCGGTTCGAATCCGGCCCGGCCCACCAAACTACTCTTTTGTGGCTTTGCAGAAGATGCTGGATTGGTCCACTTCTATAACTGAGGCTTTCAGTCCGAATTCACTGAATAATTTGATGAATTGATCGGGGCTGACTGTGGTGGCTCTGAAGCCGTCTTTGCACACTATGGTTCCGTCGTGTGTCTGCTTTTCGTCTATTTCTCCTAGAAGACCAGCTTTGTGCTGTTTTCTGAACCAGTCGAGGCGTTTCTCCCATATCTTAGGCGAGTAGCTGGAAAAGAGAATTAGTCCATTGTTTTTTGCTATTCTTACTGATTCAGCGATGAGGCGCTTCGTGTCCACTCCGAATGCAGAGATGCCGTTTTGGATGCAGAATACAGCGTCGAAAATGCCCGTTCGGAATGCCATGTTGGATGCGTCCATCTGGGCTATTCTGTAGTTCCTGTAGGGCATCATATACGATTTCGCAAGTTCTAGGCTTGCCCTTGAAATGTCATTGCCAACGATCATTGAGACGAAGGGAGATATGGCTTTCATGGCTCTTCCATAGCCGCATCCAAGTTCGAGGACCAAGTCTGCGTCTCTAATGTTGGAGATGACGAATCGGATTTCTGCTTTAAGATACTGCCTTATCCTAGGAGGAGCTACTTCGTAGCACTTGAGCAGATTGTTAGCAGAAAGTTTGTCTTTATAGTAGGTACCGCCATGCATGGAAGAAATTAAGACAAATCTTACTTTAAATCTGTTTCACGTGTCTGCAAGTGCTATTTCTTGTCTCTAGGTGGGCAGTATTCGGGTTCGATGCATTCTTTGTATCCGCATCTTGGGCACTTCCACTCTAACGCCTCATTAACCATCATTCCACCGCACTTAGGACACTTCTTGGCTTCGCTCATAGTCGCATTTCTTCCTCCTCACTTTCTCCATTCTCTCGGCTTTTCTCTTTTTCTTAATCCCAAAAGACGCAGGGTACCGTCGCACGTCTTCGTGGACGGGTCTCGGAATATTGGTTCGGGGAAAATAAATGTCCGTTCGCCCTTCAGGAGGCACGATAGGGTATTTCGGCTTTGCCCCCTTGTAGACGAAGCGGTAGAGAAAATAGCAGTATACGAGGAAGCAAGCGAGGGACAGTAACCCAAAGAGGAGGACTTGAAGTATTAGGGCTAGGAAGAAGAATGGCAGGTACACGCAGACTCCGAGCGAGAAGAACAACCAGAATTTAACTCCCCTGTACATCACTTCTCCCAGTCAATCCTTATTCTACCCGACTATTACGCCTTATGCCTACAACATTATGCAATCCGAAAACGAGCAGGCGCTCTTATTCTTAACGGATAAGAAAAAAGTGGCTATTTCAACTTTGGAGGAATCGCAACAGCAGTGTAAGTCCGCTGAACCCCACTCATCCCCTGAAACCTGCCGAGAATCTCAGCCAACACGTCCATGTCCTCAAACTCGATAAAAGCCACGACATCATACTGTCCCGTAACTGCATGCGCCATCTTTACGCTCTCCTGCCGACGCGCTGTCTCAGCGATCTTCCACGATTTTCCAGCCTCGCAGTTAACTAACACGTAGGCTTCCACAAACGCCACCAAGCCTAACTTCTAGGAGGAAACATATAACATCTGTTACGTTCTACTCACTATTCGCCTTTCCCCACTTTGCGATAATCACAGGGTCAGGAAGTATATAGCAAGCATCAACACGCCCGTAATCACTAAGATTAGCCCCGTACGAACAAACCCTTTCGCCTTCCAAGCGTCTCTTCGCATGATTTCCCGAGGACCGACTGTTTTTTCGCCGGTCACCGCCTCGGCAGCAGAAGATAGTATGGCTGCCTTTTTGCTCCAAAGGTTTGTTCCCCCTCGCCCCAGCAGGAGCAGAAAGCCGAACAGGAGAGAGATTACTCCTTCGATGAAGAAAGCGTCGGTTGGCGAAATCAGCATGTTTGAAGATAGGAAGTAGATGTTGACAAGGTAGACAGCGATAACAATCACTGCTGATATGCTGGTGTATGCTGCGACGTTCAACAGAACATATCTTTTCTTCATGTTCCTGTCCCGCTGTTGAGGCTACCGATTAGTGGGAGCGTTAAAGGGGTTTATAAGTTGTCCCTTCTGTGAGAGGATAAGTATCCCTCAACAGTCTCGGGGCATTCCCTACTTTCGGATTGCAGTAGACCTTCTAGTTAAGCTTTGGCTACCCGCCTCCTATTCTTAGAAAAACTTAAAGACATGAAAGGGGCATGAAGTTGGTGCACCGCCGCGGTAGCTCAGCCTGGGAGAGCACCCGGCTGAAGACCGGGTTGTCGCCGGTTCAAACCCGGCCCGCGGCACCATAATGGACTTTTGGAATAAACCAGCGACACTTTTACTTCCTCTTCCTGAAGAACCTGAGATCTTCCATGTCGCAGATATATTCGAATCCATTCTCGATCAGCTCTTGAACTTCATTGGGAGACTTCGCTACTTTGCAGATGAAATCGTTGTCCTCCTCCCTGAACTTCACCAATTGCGTGTACAACAAGGTATTCTTGATGTTCCTATGTCCCAATAGTTGCTTGACGTAGAGTATGTCCTTGGTTTTGTGATATTCCATAGTTGCTTTCCAGTGTCGCGCGCGCGAAAATGAACTCAGCTATTTGAGCCTCTTTTCTGAAATTAAAGTGAATTCATGGGATATAAGGTTGAACGACCATACCTCTCATTTTATTCGTTGGAGGAAACTTTTATCTATATGACACAAACAATTCATATGTATGCAAAAATATGTTCATAGTCCGTGGTTGAAATGAGAAGCCTCAGAGAGACTGCAATCAAGACCATTGATAGTTCCGTGAAGGGCCTCATATCTAAATGTGTGCAAGGGGCTGAGACGTTTATTCACGCGAGATTGAATGACAAAATGCCAGACAATGGTGGGGTACCAATAATTCTGACGGCTTCGATGATTGAAATGAGTGATTTCAAGCTTGATCCATTTACAGCATTTTCAGGGGGCTTTCCTCTGGTTCTTCCAAAATATGTCTTAAGAAAGAAACTTTATCCAAATTCCTATATCAATGAAGATGGCACAGCCAAATTGGCACCTTATGGATTAAGAAAAGTTGAAACTTTGTTAATCGAAGAATTTGGAGAGGAGAATGTAGTTACCGTACACCCTCATAATCTTAATGAATTTATCGGACCAAAAACAAAGGTCGTCGGTATTTCTACGATGGATCCGCTAGGTTTAGGCTTCGTCAGCAGAACTTATACAAGTATTCTAGGTTTAAACGGAAAGCCTGCGACTCATGCAGAATTTGAAGATTTGCTTTCTAATTCTGCGTTCAGAAAATATAGACCTAAAATCGTTGTCGGTGGTTCAGGTGCGTGGCAAATACCAAGGGCAAACATGCAAGACGAGCTTGGTATAGATACGGTTTTAATTGGGCAGGCAGAACACTCTGTCATAGAAATCTTCAGAAAAGCATTAGATGGTGAAGAACTTGATAAAGTGATTATAACGCAAATACCTGGAAAGAAAGAAGTTCCCACTATTAAAAAGCCTTCATTATACGGAACAGTTGAAATAACGCGTGGTTGTGGTAGGGGTTGTGCTTTTTGTTCACCTACTATGCGTCAGCGGTATTCCTTCCCTTTGGAGCATATTCTGAGAGAAGCTAGGTTAAATGCGAAAAGTGGAACAAGAGTGATTCTTCTTCAGACAGATGATATATTTCTCTACAAAGCGAAACGAAATTTCATTCCAAATAGAGAAGCTATCGTTAGGCTAATTCAAGGCGTAGATAAAGTCGAAGGTGTTGAGTTGATCCAAATTGCTCATGCTTCACTTGCACCTGTCGTTTACGATAAGAAAATTGTAGAGGAGATAGCACCGGTACTCGTGGAGAAGTCTCGGTGGCTTTGCAGGGGCAAGCGTTGTGCTTCTATTGAAGTGGGGATAGAAACTGGTAGTGTACAACTAATGAAAAAACACATGCACGGGAAAATGTTGCCTTATGAGCCCGAGCAATGGCAAGAAATTGTTGTCCAAGCAATAGGAACCCTAAATGACAATGGCATTTATCCGTTAGCAACTCTAGTTCTAGGTTTGCCAGGGGAACAAGAAGAAGATATACTTGCGACCCTCGAACTATTGGACAAGCTCAAGAATGCTAAAATTTTCTATGTTCCACTCCTTTTTACATCAGAAGAAGAATCTATTTTGAAAGGACAAAGGCACAAAGATCTAAAAGACCTTGATGAATCCCAATGGGATATTATTTCGAGATGCTGGAGATTTAATCTTGATTTGTGGATGCCTGAACTGAACAAAGTTGCTTTGTTTGGCAGTCTATTAGCATCTCCTTATTATAGGTGGAAACATGGCAAGAAAATCGTTAAACCCATCATGGAATTTTCTGGATTAGAGAAACAGTTTGTAAATAGAAAATTAAGAGTTGAGTGTCAACCACAGTATTGTGCTTCTAATTTTAACACGGAGGACAAAAGATGACAGGATATTTGTTAAAGTGTGATTAAAATGACGCTCAAAAGAATTGTTCTGGTAAAACCAAATGGAAGAAAAGGCTTGGGTTTCTCAGCTGATGTAATTCCAGTTGGTCTAGAATACATTGCCGCATCAATAGAAAAGGAAGTTGATGACGTTCACATAGTTGATATGGAACTTGAAGAACAACCATTCCAGTATTTTATTGATGTTTTTGATCCTGATTTGGTTGGTATATCAATGTCAGCGACGGATCATGATGAAGGCTTGCGACTTGCAAAAATTGGTAAGAAAAGTGGTGTTACAACAGTATTGGGAGGCTATCATCCGACTGCTATACCAGATGAATTGCTTTCGCATCCACAGGTCGATATTACTATCAGAGGCGAGGGTGAACTTACGATGAAAGAACTTGTGCGAAAAGGCTCTCCTGACGGCGTTCTTGGGATTTCATACAAGAAAGGTAAGCAAATAGTCCACAACCCTGATAGACCACTGATAGGAGATTTGGATTCTTTGCCTTTTCCAGCAAGACATCTGAGAAGGCACAAATACAAAGACCACATGAACAGCAACCGCAGAGAATTTGATGTGATTACTATGTCACGTGGCTGTTGGGGACGGTGTAGTTTTTGTTGTGAGCCATACATGAGTAAAGGTCGTATGCGATTTAGGTCTCCCGAAAACATAATAAAAGAATTGTTTAAAATCATAGCTTTTCACAATGAAAAACAACTCCGAATTTTTGTGACAGATCCTCATTTTATGGGCAACCCTAAAAGAATAGAGTACCTATGTGACTTGTTACAAAAAAATGAATTAGACATAGTGTTTTCTGTCATGACGAGAGTGGACAGTATTACTAGATATCCTGAACTCATCAAAAAAATGTGTACGAGTGGTATTCTTAGTTATGAATTGGGGTTTGAGAGCCCAAACCAAAAGGATTTGAATGATGTAAAGAAGGGTATAACACCTGATATGCAGAGAAAGGCTGTAAAAATATTAAGAGACAATGGTGCAAATGTATCTGGAACTTTTATTATTGGTTTGCCGGGTCAAAGTGAAGAAGAGATAAAGCGATTCCCGGTATATGCTAAAGAAATCGGTTTGATGAACTGTGCGTTTGGTATTGTAACGCCGTTTCCTGGAACTGAATTTTTTGGTAGTTTAGAAAAAGATAGTTTAATTATTGAGCATGACTGGACAAAATACGATGAGATGCATTCTGTGTTTAAGTTGAATCCTTTAGATAGAAAAGGATTGGAAGAACTGGAAAGTTACTGCATGGCAAGATTTTGGACGTTGAATACGTTCTTAGACAGAGCTAGAGTTTTACATAAGAGTTCAGGTGACCGGATATCATTAAAAGATTTTATAGATGAGATAATTGTAAAAGTAAAGTTCGCCAGAAATGCGGGTTATGACCTAAGCGAAGGAGAACTTGAAGGTCATATCAAGGCAGTTTTAGGTGCGATTGTAGATGCTGAAACCGAAGAAAAAGAAAAAAAGATATGTATGCATGACGTCATAGAAATATCTAGATTCCTTAAAATTTTAGGATCACAAACTATCCAGATTACTTTAAGGTATGACAATCAGGCAGTGAGTTATGTTATAAAAACCACAAAGAGAAGTGTTGAATATCTGAAAACTATTCCTGGAAAACAGGACGATGCAACTATCGATATAGATATCGATTTGGATGAAATGGTGGATTCATTCAACGGCTATTCAACATTTAATCTAATGAGTTATATTTATTTTTTGAAACAGGCACAGAATATCAGTGGTATTTTGAATACGCTTAGGTTATGTGCTGCATTACCAATTGATTTATGCTGTTCTTATCTGAGAAATAAATTCATGGTGACTAAATGATTGATACTAATAGAATTAAAGGAATCTGGCGGACATATAGTCTCGTACGAAAACTTTCTGCGATAAACGGTTCGAATATTAGCAAGACATTGTTAGATCGTGTAATGTGTAATTCTGAAACATTGCCTCCTCTAGGAAAGGAATACTGGTGGTTTCTTTTTTTTGGTAAAAATAGAGAAAAGCCTGTACAATTGATGTTATTGATATTCAGAAAAAATGGAAAGAGAATGCTGTTCAACGATAAAGAGATGGTACTTAAAAACTTGGGAAAAAACAAATTCCAAGCTGTCACTGCTGGCTGGGTATATGATGGAAAAAGACTTCATGATTTAGGAGATACGAATGCTACTACAAGAATCCAAGAGAAAAAAATAGTTTCTCAGATTTCAGGTCAAAAGTTGATGCTTAGCGGTGGTTTTCCAGACTACAGACTCGAGGTAGGCGACACCATTGATTTGAATATCAAAAAAGCAAATCATCTTGAGGATAAAGATGCATGTGGCGTATTCATACCTCCATTTGGTATGGGTTGGGTGGACGTTTTCTCAGATGCTGATGGAACTGTATTAGGAAAAGAGTTCAAGGGAACAGCTCATCTACAAAAAGTTGTTGGTGCTACGATATTCGGGCCATTTCATTGGGGGAGAATAGTTTTTCCAAATAGCTCGGTAGTCTCATTTTTTTGTCTTAAAACTGGGAAAAATTCGAAAAGATATTTCCGCAGATCTCTAACTTTTCATGATCATGAAAACAACGAAATCATCAGATTCGATAATCCAGAGCTGAAAATATCAAAGAGAAAAAACGATACCCTTCTATGGATTGTTGAAGGAAAAGACCGTGACAAAGACTTCAGAAT
>CAZJAQ010000023.1:0-20859 GCA_964544285.1 uncultured Candidatus Bathyarchaeia archaeon | reverse complement strand
TTCCAGCACAGCCAAACCCTAAAACATCCCTAAAATGGTAGCCCGCGAGAGATTTGAACTCCCGTTTTTGACGTTTAATATGGAGAATTTAAACGGGGATTTAGACTTACTCGGGCCCGCCATCAGTTCTACCCTATCTGAGTATGGGACTTAAAAAGCCGGAACCGTTTGCTAGGGTGCTGATCCTCAAAATAATGGGGTAGATTCCATTTGCGTTCTGGCTCTCAAGATGATAGTTCGATTTTTTTCAGCGGTTACCGCAATCTTCTCCAGCAAAAGTCAACACGAATCTAAAACCATCATCCTCAGTTGCTTGTTCATAAACCATTTTTATTCTTATCAATTCCATCCCCGACTCATGGCGGAAAAGCAACCAGTTTTCTACTATTTTTGCCAGTATTTTAGTTTTCGCATCGTCGCAAGTACCATTGAGGATCTTGCTGGCAACCGTGAAAAAGATCATCATTTGTAACAATGTTTCAGCGCTTATTCCCTGTTTTGGCTTCTATGCATGCCATCGAGAGATATTGTTTGTCTTGACATATTTTCCGTGTGAAGCATGGTTGATATACGGTGCTGCGGTGAATGATGACGGAGAAGACGCCTTTGAGGAAGAAGAAAGCAGCTAATCCTCCTGTAGGTGAGAATTACACCATCTTTCACGCGTTGCTTGAAGCGTTGAAAGAGAAGGAGGAGAGAGGGGACAATTCTCTTTTCCATCGTCTGAAGCTTCGCAAGTAAACGCTATTCGTTTTGAAGCACTGCATTGTTCTGGGCATGAACGTAAAACATCATCGTTTTCAGCGCTTATTGATGCTTAGAAAGAGTGTGTTTGTTTGATCATCGCTGAGAGGGACCCAAGGAGGGATAGCGGGTTTTTCCTCCCAGCTCGGTCACGCCTTCTCCATTTCTCCCGTCGTGGGCGCTAGAGTATTATGGGGCTTGTGGTAATAAATGGGTTACTACGTGAATCGCAATATATCTCAGTGGAATTATTCTCGAAGCCTTTAGCATTTCAACCGAGGGAATTCTGCTTTTAGGACGCCGAGGCGTTGGTTTCTGTTGATGAGGTATGTTTGAGGATATGGCTGTCGCGGCGGTGCAGTTGCTCATCGTCACGTTTTGGATAATGATAGTTTTCATGGTTGTCTGGGGCGCGTGGTGGCTGCGCTCGTTTTGGCATGTTAAGAAAGAAGATTAGCCCACGTTTCTGACGGCTACTGTGGCTGCTTATAATTCGTATCCCTTCTTAGGTTAACTTCTTTTACCACGAAGTAGAGGTATAATAATCGGGTACAATGGGGTTGAACCTCATGAGAATTATCACCGAACTTGAAGAACTGGAGGAGGCTAAGCGGGATTGGTATGAGCGGTTGACTGAGTTCATAGTGAGCTTAGTTGAGTGGAAAGACGTCTCGGTTCTCTTAGAAGCGGGGTGTGGGCGTGGTCAGTTGACAATGCCCTTGGTTAGGAGGCTGCGTCGGAAATGCAGGGTCATCGCGTTCGACTTGTCTGCGGGTCCCTACGAAGGTGACTTGGAAGTTCTGAGGAACAGGGTGGTGGATGAAGGTTTAGAGAGGGTTATCGAGGCTGTGGAGGGAGACGTTAGGGACATGCGAGCCATCGCCGACGAGAGCGTTGACCTCATCGTGTCTAACGAGCTCTTCGGCGAGTTGGACAAAGCTGGCTTGGAACAAGCTTTGAAGGAGTTTCATCGCGTTCTAAAACATGGAGGACAGATGGTCCTTGCAGAGCTTAGCCCAGCAGCCGAGAATAAGGCTCAAGAACTTCTGATAGAAGCCAACCTCCACTATTCCCTGGACACGATGCTGCCCGAAAGTGCTTATTGGCTTTCCCCAACGGTCGACGATGTGGCAGTCTTGATGCATAAGACGGGCTTCAGGAACATCCAGGCTCGCTTCTTTGAAACTAACATAAGGCTTGGCTATGAAGTGGCGGTTGAGCAGCTGAAGAGGTGGAAAATAGACCCAGGCTTCGTGGAGAAGTATGGGAAGGATTTGCAGCGTCACGGAATCGAATTTCCGTTGGAGCATGTGATTGTTTGTGAGAAAAAGCATGTGACGGGATAAATTTAAGTAGAAGCCTCTTGCTTATGGATTTTGGCGCTTTTCGCCCAAGGCTGCCCTGGTAGTATAGTCAGGTCTAGTATAAGCGGCTGTCGCCCGCTGGACCCGGGTCCAAATCCCGGCCAGGGCGCCATTTCATAATCAAAGATCGCAGATAGCGTCTAACTTTACAGAGCGCATCTTATATTAGACGTATTATAATATAAGGTAGTTTTCGGAAACATTTCTCCGTCTCTTTTCATTCTTTCAAAGTCAATGGTTAGACGTTATTCTTTCCTTGAATCCCGTTTCAATCCTGCTCTCAGTTCTCCTAAAATTTAGTCTATAGATGACAAACAAAGCCACAAACATAACGACAGCTACACCAATAGAAATGGAAATGGGAAATATTCCTAAATTTTGAACAAGAAGGCTTGCAAAAATGCTTGACATTAACATATACAGAAGGTAAAATGCAAAGTTCAAACCGATTTTAGCGGTTATTCTCTGTTCTTTTTCGGGAAAGAACAGTCGATATGGTAAATTCCACTCATTAATTAAAATCAGTTCAGTTATTCTAGAATATATAATGAAGTGAACGACGATGGAATGGCATATAAAGAACCCTATAGTAGAAAAAATTAAGAGAAATACAAGCAACCATAGGTTAATCATAGAGCCTTGTGATGTCGCCATAAACGCAAGGGTGCTAGCAACTATGAGGACATATACATTGGTAAACCACAATCTTTCATTTGCGACATGCCTTGCATGAAGCCAATATTGTTCATATACTGTTTGAAGATTTTCATAGTAGGGATCACGGCATTCTCGTTTAGACATCGCACTCACCTAAAAAGTTATCTTTGGTAAGGGTGATGTTAGAGTTTTTAATTGTTACCCTTAAAAATCTTTCATTGCTTTAGATGAGACAATTAATAATAAACCTCAGTATGCTTCCCTGCTTTGCGCGATTGTTTCTCAGCTGGACCCGGGTTCAAATCCCGGCCAGCGCCGCTTCAGGGTTCGTAGAACCTCTTCAATAGTCCGAGGACTCTTGTCGACCAGTCGTGCTGTCGGCTCCTGCTTCTCCACCAGCTTTTTGAAAGTGGAAAGTACGCTGACATGCTTGCTCGGGGTCCAAAATCCCACAAACCTTCGCTGTCTCTCTGCGCCCACAGCCAACCAACCAAGCTCTCTGCATGCTTGCGCCAGCTTGGAAAGCAGGAAAGCAGCTCAAGCGACGTGAAAAACCTGTCCAACATCCCAGCAGTGAAGCGGCTGGGCGGGTTTGCCAGCGGGATTTCCAAGTATCCAATGCCGTCTTTCTTGTGCCACGCCCAGTCCACCAGAGCGTCCTCGAGGGCTTTGGGCAGCAGTGTCGCTCTTGACCCTAAGAAAGCCAGCTGATACCTACCGCTGAGCACGAGATAACTGTTCCTGACAGAAGCGCCAGTCAGTATCTCATGGGCTCGTACCTCCGCTTCAGAGTTATACTTGCCCGAGGCAAAGGTGTGCTCCGCGATTGTTGCCCACAATTCCCACGGCTTGTTGAGTATCGGCAATGCAGGACAGATTCTGGCTAGAGTTGCTGCAGTAAACAGCTGCGTGCCCGTAGCCCATCGGTTGTTGCGTTCTGGGGGGTCTGGAAACTCGGCTTTTCCTTCAAGCAGGCTTGTGAGGTAGCTTATGGTGCGGTGAAAAATCTGGTCGGAGGCTTCTAAGCCCAAGGCTAATCCTCTCTCAACAGCAGCCTCAGTAGTCACAGTCTTGCCCTTGCTCTTCATCGCAGAATGAAACCTGCCCACCCTCCGTCCTCCCTCTGCGCGTCCTCTAACTGCCGAACCCATCGACTCTTCAACATCCCTTGCCGTGCATGAACAAGCGTGTCAGAGTCAGGCGCCACTCTGAGCACGTCCCGCAGTAGACGAAAGCGAACGACGCTGTCTGGGCTTTCACGTATAATGTTGTGAGCTGTTTTCTCTACGATTTGCTTTTCCTTCAATACTCTCTGTCCTCAAATGCCCATAGTGTTCTTTCTTTAAAGTTTTCAATTATGCATTTTCTATTAAAGAAGCGCACGCAAGTCATATATTGTTGACGGTGGTATCTGGTGTGCGGCGATTAAATTGGCAAAAACAGTGGATGTTTTAAAGTCTGATTATGATAAGTTGATGGCAAAGACTAAAGATTTGATAATCCTCGGCTCAGTCGGGTCCATCGTCCATTGGGACATGGAAACCAAGATGCCCCCGAAAGCAGTCAATTTGCGAAGCCAACAGCTAGCCCTGCTCAGCCAATTCGAGCACCGCATGAGCACTGACCCCGAAATCGAGAAACTGCTCTCGAGCATAGAAAAACACCCCAACTACGACGGCTTAACCGAGCTGCAGAAGAGAAACGTCTACCTGATAAGAAAGAATTATGACGAGCAGACTAAGCTTCCAGAAAAGCTGGTCGTTGAAACCGCTAGGCAGCAAGCCATCGCTATCAACACGTGGAAGAGGGCGAAGGCAGCCAAAGACTATTCCATGTTCAAACCCGAACTCGAGAAACTCTTGGATCTGAGGAGGCAAGCAGCAGACATTCTTATGGAAGTGAAGGGCACGAAGACGCCCTACGACGCCCTCATCGACATTTTTGAGTCCAAAATGACCGCAGACATGATAGCTAAGGTTTTCGGAGAACTGAGGGAAGGCCTAGTCTCTGTGCTGAAGAAGTGTGTGAACGCGCCGAAACAGCCCGCCACGTCATTCCTCAACCGTAAGGTTCCCTTAGACGTTCAGCAAAAAATCTCTAACGAACTCGCCAAATTCATAGAATACGACGTAGAGTCTCCCAAGGCAGGAGGCAGAATTGACGAAACTGAACACCCCTTCACCATTGGCTATTACGACGATGTGCGCATCACCACTCACTACTACGATACCAACATGGCGTCTTCTCTCTTCTCCATACTCCACGAAGGCGGCCACGCCATCTACGAGCAAAGCCTGAACCCCGAGTGGATTCACCAGCCCGTGGGCAACGGTTGCTCCTTAGGATTCCACGAGTCTCAGTCGCGCTTCGTTGAGAACATCGTTGGGAGGTCACGGGAGTTCTGGTCTTACTTCTACCCGAAGTTGAAGCAACTCACGGGCAACACTTTTGCCGATGTTGCTCTAGACGATTTTGTCCGCGCCATCAACCAAGTTAAGCCCTCAAAGATTCGGGTTGAAGCTGACGAGGTTACTTACTGCCTCCACGTGATTATCCGTTTCGAGATTGAACGCGATTTGATACCGGGCAAGATAGGCGTCGATGACCTTCCTGAGGTTTGGAACCGAAAGTACAAGGATTATCTTGGCGTGGACATCGAGAACGACTCGGAAGGGGTCATGCAGGACACTCACTGGGCAAGCGGATATTTCGGCTACTTTCCAACCTACGCTTTGGGCAACATCTACAGCGGGCAACTCCTCGCCAAACTGGACAAAGCCCTACCCAACTGGAGAGACCAAGTAGCGAAGGGCAACTTCCAGGACACTAAGAAGTGGTTGACCACGAACGTTCATCTTTACGGGAACCTCTACGACCCAGCGGACCTCATAAAGAAGATAACGGGCGAACCCATAAACGTCAAGCCCTACCTAGGCTACTTAGACAAGAAATACGAGTGGATATACGGCTACTAAACCCCACAAAAACACCCAACACCTACATCACTAACACTTAAAGCCTATTGAACAGCCTAGCCTCTACCCTCCTTCAGTTCTATTCACTGCCTAATAGGACGGTCTAGACTAAGCGCAGAGCACACAACCACCAAATCACCAGAGAGACACGGAAAAGAACGGGTCTAAGCGTAGAACACACTCACAACAGCAGTTAAATATCCCTTCTTGCATAGAAAAAAATTGAAGAAAGAAGCCCGGGGACGCAACCACGATGGAAATCAACAAAGACCAATTCAAAAAAGCCTTCCCAAACCTAACGAAAGAAATGGACACTGAAAAACAGAAGGTCGCCATAAACTCTGTACGCTCTGACCCGAAAACTGCCGAAAAAGCGGCGACAGGTCAGAAAAACCTCTCCAACTACGACCCCGACATAATCGACTTCATCCGCCGATGCGACAACGAGCAACAGGCAGAAGAAATAATCAAGTACATGGAGGACCGCGGCGAGATAAACCACAACTACGCTCAAAAACTACGGCAACAACTCAGGAAAAAAGGTGTGCGAAGCTTCGGGTCTAAGAAAGAAGAAGGATACTACTTCAAAGAAAGCGAGCAATAGTTTTACTCAAAAATAGACAGAAACGTTGTGAAAACCCTTTTTCTCAACCGAGAACATCAAATCATTCGGTAAAGCCAGTTGACGAGCGTCTTCAAGAAACGAGACAAATGGCACATGCTCAAGATGGGCGCAGAATTCGACCGCACATCAGTGCCCATCTACGAAGCCGCCGCCCGGGGCAAATGTACACCCCTACTCAAGACGCTCTACACCAGCAGCTGCCAGAACGACTGCAAATACTGTTCCTTCCGCGCCCAAAGAAACTGCACGAGAACGACGTGGGACCCGAAAAAACTCGCCCAAGTCACCATGCATCTGTGGAAGGAAAGAAAAATCTGCGGACTCTTCCTCACGAGCTCCATAACCAAAGACCCCGACTACATAACCGAAAAACAGTTGGAAACCCTCCAAACCCTAAGGCGCGATGGATACCCAGGCTACATCCACCTGAGAATCATGCCAGGCACGAGCAGACACCTCATAACACAAGCCGCCGAACTCTCAGACCGCATCGGCATAAACCTCGAAGCCCCAAACAAAGAAGTCTTCAGCGAGCTATGCAGGGACAAAGGCGGCTTCAAAGAAGCAATCCTGAAACGCATGGAATGGATAGTCGCAGAGGCAGAAAGAGCAAAGAGCGCCTACAAGCCAAAGTGCGGCTACTTGAAGTCTGGCGTTGACACGCAGATGCTCGTGAGCGCGGTGGACGACAACGACTGGCAATACATCCAAGCCACGGAATGGCTGTACGGAAGAATGAAGCTAAAGAGGGTTTACTACAGCGGTTTCGACCCAGTTCCCCAGACACCCCTGGAGAATCGGAAGGCTTGCCCGCCCACGAGAGAACATCGCCTATACCAAACATCCTTCCTGCTGAGGGATTACGAGTTCAAAGCTGACGATTTCGCCCCGATAGTAAACGACGGCGGCTTCCTACCCAACACAGACCCGAAAAAAGCCCTAGCAGAAGCAAACTCGGACATGTTCCCCATAGACCTCAACGACGCAAACTACAGCGAAATCGTGCGCATACCCGGCATCGGTCCCAAGACAGCTAAAAAAATAATTCAAACACGAAGAGTCGCTAGCATCCGTTTTTCGTCAGACCTCGAGAAAATCTTGGGTGCAAGCCTTACCCGACGTATAAGTCGTTACGTGGACTTGAGAGATAGGAGATTGACGGACTTTTCTGAAAACTAAATAAAGGAAAGTAAATAAGGATAATCTGCAATACATAGCGAAGAATGTTTCGAGAGGCATCCAACTTGAGAAAAGCAACGCTCCTCCTACTAATATTCATCCTCCCAATCGCCTCGATTTCCCTCCTAACTCCTCATAACGCGTATGCAGCTTCTCCTGAACAGGTTCAAGTCGAAAAGATAGACCACGTCGTGGAACCCATCTATGGAGGACTCGTCGTCATCAACGATACAGTAAAGATAACCCCAACAACCCAAAACACCGCGATAGAAAGCTTCTCCATAGGCTTCCCAATAGAATACAGGGCGAACCTACGCTTCACCGTGGCTTACGACGCTGAAGACTCCAATAAGCAGCTGGACACGATTCTGGACACTGGGTTAGGAGTAACGGGCTATTATGGATTAACCATAGTCTTCCCAGACGAGGTTCAAGACCTGCTTTATGATGGGCAGTCCTACACTTTCACCGTGGCTTTCGTTTTCTCAGAGCTCATCATCTCCTCCACAACAGTCGTAAACGCGACCACACAATATGCATTCATAGCCGACGTTCCAATATACCCAAGCATCGCTCAGGATGCTTCGACATGCAACGTCACAGTTATCTTGCCCACAAGCACCACCCATGTAGCAGACGATTTCTCCTTCAACTCCACTCAGAAAGACCAAAGATACTATCTGACCCACATAAAAAGTCCTCTTCCGAAACTCGCACGCGAACCTCTACAGGTAGGTTTTAGCTCTGTAGACAAAGATGTTTTCGCTTGTTTCTCATTAACTAGATTGAATCGAGAAATCACGATAGAAGCGAATAAGCATGTTTCCTTGTCTGAGCTGTTTGTGTTTGAAAGCAGGAATGTTTTTTCGGTTAGCAACTTAAGGTTGAGTTTTCCTAGGGATGCAAGCAACGTGTCTGCTTTCGACGCGGAAGGAAGAAAACTAACTCCCACGCTTCTTGGAGGCGAGACTCTCACTTACGAGATTCCCTTCAGCTTAGCCGTAAATCAGTCGGAAAGCCTCAGACTTGCCTACAGCCTTTCAGCCGAGAATCAACTCGTGCAGCCGGACCCACAAACTTACGTTCTAACGCTCGACTTCTCCAAGGATATGCGCATGATGCCGAAGACATTCACCTTAAGTATCATTTTTCCCGAGGGTGCAGTGATTCAATCCTTCCCACAGGAAGCATTTGCGATTCAAAGAGGTGTTTTTCAACAAACTCTCGCCCTCACAGCGTCAAACGTTACGTGGCTACAGAATGAACAGTGGAGTATCACCTACAACTACGCAGTCTTCTGGGCTTCTTTCCGACCGACGCTCTGGGCAACAACCATAGTTGTGCTCGGGTCCATCGTCGCCTTCGCTTGGCAAAAACCCAAACCCGCAGCACCCGTCTCGATTATCTTGGTTCCACGTAAAACATTGAACGAATTCGTTGAAACCTATGAGGAGAAGAAGAAGATTCTTTCGGAACTCGACCAGGTAAAGCGGCAAGCGTTGAAGGGAAAGATTTCTAGACGAAAGTACAAGGTGAGGAAGACCACTCTGGAGAATCGGCTCTCTGCACTTTCTAAGAAGTTGACAGACATGGGGCAGAAGGTTATGAGTGGTGGAGCAAAATACGCTGACATGATGAGGCAGCTTGAAGTCGCAGAGACAGAACTCGACAACGTCGAAGCTGACATGAGGCGAATTGAAGTGCGCTTCAAACGTGGGGAAATTACCGCCCAGACCTATCGGCAACTCCTCGAAGGCGATTTGCGGAGGCAGGAAAAAGCAACAGTGACGATAGACGGTATACTCTTGAGACTTCGAGAATAACGCATAGATGATTCCTTCCTAAACACTTTTATTCATAAACTGCCTTCTCATCTAGCTTCAAAAAACAAGAGGTCGACGAGTCATGGGTGAAGTAAAAGTGGATCTAGAAAAATGTAATGGATGCGGCACGTGCGTTGACACTTGTCCAGTTGAAGTGTACCAACTGAAGGACGGCAAGTCTGTGCCCGTCAAGCAAGAGGAATGCCTCGCGTGCAAAGCCTGCGAAGTGCAATGTCCAAACGGCGCAATCCAAGTTACAGAATAAGAGACCCAAGCTTCCACGTTTCTTGATGCCCTTTTTTTAGGCTGTATGCCCTTTTTGAGGCACAAACTTTTTTCTTAGTTGCTGAACGAGGTGGAAGTTGTACGGAACTCGACACGAGTTAACTTACAAATTGAACATTTTTCCATAAGCAATAAAAATGAGCAACCTACAGTTGATGATATGATATGGGATAGAAAACTTGTCTTGTTGATGGTTTTTATCGTTTTGACGGGTACGTTAAGCGCTGTCAAAGTTCTGACTGTAAAAGCAAGCGGAACCATCAGCATTAACCCCGACGGTTCGATTGATCCTCCTACAGCACTGATTTTCAGTGCAGACAACATCACCTACACTTTCACGGACACTGTCAGTGATTCTATCTTGGTTAAGAGAAACAACATAATAATCGACGGAAACAGGAACGTGCTTCAAGGCTCTGGAAGCGGATATGGGTTTAGATTATTCGATGTTGACAACGTGACAATCAAGAACACAAACATCAAAGGTTTCACCTACGGCGTCTATCTCGACTCAGCTTCAAGAAGCATGGTAATCGAAAACAACATAACTAACAACAACTTCAACGGTGTCTTGCTTGAACGGTCTTCCAACAACACCCTCTCCAGAAACATTATATCAAACAATCCGCTGCAAGGTGTTAAGCTCCACTCGTCATCTTACAACGTACTTTCCGAAAACAACATAACAGATAACCAGTATGGCGTCATGCTTCACCTGTCATCCAACAACACTCTCCACAGAAACGTGGTTGAGGATAATGAGTATAACTTCGACGTTTGGGGTCATGACCTTGGACATTTTACACATTCTATCGATGTTTCAAACCTTGCAGATGACAAGCCCGTCTACTATCTTGTAAACCAGAAGAATTTCCTCGTCTGTCCCGCGACGCATTCGCAAGTGGGATATTTGGCGCTCATAAACTGTGCCAACGCAACGGTCGAAGGTCTAAACTTAACCAACAATGAACAAGGGCTTCTCCTAGCGTACACAAACAACTCCAGAATAATGGGAAACAACGTATCAAACAACAGTTTCGGAGTATGGTTCGAATACTCTTTCAACAACAGCCTGAATGGAAACCAGATAACAAACAATCGATATTGCGTGTGGCTTGGCACATCTTCTGACAACAAAGTATTTGGAAACAACATAACAAACAGCATATACGGCATCTGGCCCTACCAATCTTTCAACAACACCTTGTCAGGAAACACCCTAAAGAACAATCGTTATGGCATCTGGTTTGACTCGTCTTTCAAGAACACTTTCTCCCATAACCAAGTGTCGAACAACGAGTTTGGCGCCTGGTTCTGCGGGTCTTCCAACAACACTCTATCGGGAAACAACATAACAAACAACCTTTACGGCTTCCAACTCGGATACGACCCATCCTTCAACAACACCTTTGAAGGAAACAGCATTACAAACAACGCGGTCGGCGTTTCCTTCCTCTCGTCTTCTAGAAACAGGTTTTTCCACAACAACTTCGTGAACAACACCAACCACGTGAACAGCTATGCCTCGCTGAACATTTGGGACGACGGATATCATTCGGGCGGAAACTACTGGAGCAACTACGCAAGTGTCGACTTGGACCGCGACGGAATAGGTGACACTGCACACATATTGAATGTAAACAACACTGACCATTATCCTTTAATGGGCATGTTTTCCAGCTTCTACGCGAAGCCAAGTCATAGAATTGAGGTTATTTCTAACTCAACCATCGACAACTTCCACTATTTCCCGTCTAACAACACCATTACGATGCAAGTCTCCAACACGACTACGAATCAGATTTATGGCTTCTGCCGAGTCCGCATCCCCCACGCCATAGTGAACGAAACGTACCAAGTGACCGTCGACGGCGCGGAGCCCTATTACGTAAACTATACGTTGTATGATGATGGAGAAAACAGATGGATATACTTCAGCTACGAACATTCCCAGCGCGAGATTGTCATTACCCCAGAATTTCCGTGGGTTTTAATGCTGCCGCTATTGATGGCAGCGACATCATATGTACTTATAGTTTCCAGAAAAAGAGATTCACAGCAGGCTTCGCTGAAAGGGTTAAAAGCTTCAGCATTATTGCTACTGTTGCCGTGAGAAACATGCTCACCACCAGACTCGCTCCACACATCTTCCTGATAGACCTCAAGCCAACTGGTTTTAGCAATTTCATTGCTTCTTACGTGGTGAAAGCGAAGAAGGTAGCAATCGTAGAGACCGGCCCCACGGCAACTATCCCTAACCTGTTGGCTGGGCTGAAGGAAATAGGCGTGGGTGTCGGGGATGTCGATTATGTGGCGGTCTCGCACATCCATCTCGATCACGGGGGAGGTGCGGGCGCCCTTCTTAGACACCTGCCCAACGCGAGACTAGTAGTTCACAGGAGAGGCGCTCCTCACATCGCTGACCCCGAGAAGTTATGGGTACAAGCGAAACAAGTGTTGGGCAAAGTCGCACAATTGTATGAAGAACCCGTGCCCGTTGCCAACGACCGGATAATAGTTGCTGAAGACGGAATGACCTTTGACTTGGGAGAAGGTGTTGAGTTAAGAGTCGTAGAAACGCTTGGCCACGCATCCCACCACCAAAGTTTCTACGAGAAAAGAAGCCACGGGGTGTTTCCCGGCGACATTGCAGGAATCTACATACCCGAATTCGACGTAATAATACCAACGACCCCCACGCCCTTCTATCTTGAAACGACGCTAGACTCTATAGAAAAGCTCAAACAGCTAAAACCCATGCTGCTGTTTTATTCCCACTTCGGTCAAGCAACGAAAGCAATGGAAAAGCTTCAGACTCACGCTGACCAATTGAAACTCTGGGCGGATGTTGTGGCTGAAAAAATGAGAGAAGGAGCTACCATCGAGAAGATTCGAGAGGAAATCGAAAAACGCGACGCCGCCATGGGCAAAGTCAGAGAATACATCAAGACTCACCCCATCATGGAGGAGGGTCTTGTTTCGCAGAACATTCAAGGTTTTATGGAGTACTTCAAATCTAGAGGAAGACAGACTTAGCCTAATAATCTTTGGCTTACACACCAAAATTACTTATATTCCGCTTCACGTTCTCAACTTGTGAAGGTGAAACAACTTTGGACGGGAAAGAAGAAAGAGTCGGCTCATCCATTCACATCCCACTCGAAAGGATTGACGATTATTCGTGGCGAATCCCCCAAAAATACAAACCAGGCATGCGCGTTCCAGGCATAGTGTTCTCAGACGAGGAACTCCTAGAGAAAATGAAGACAGACAGAACCTTAGAGCAGTGCGCCAACGTCGCCCACCTGCCAGGCATATACAAGTACTCCATAACCCTGCCAGACGGTCACGAAGGATATGGCTTTCCCATCGGAGGCGTCGCCGCAACAGACTACCAAGAAGGAGTGATAAGCCCGGGCGGAGTGGGATACGACATAAACTGCGGCGTAAGACTGCTGACGACCAACTTCATCGAGCAGGACATCCGACCTAAGCTTGCAGACTTGGCGAACGCAATCTTCAACAACGTTCCCAGCGGTCTAGGTAGTCGCAGGAAAGATTTTCGGGTTACAGCAAGCGACCTCGACAGGCTAGCGGCAGAAGGAGTTCCATGGCTGGTGGAGCAGGGAATTGGCTGGAAAGAAGACATCGAGCATTGCGAAGAGAAGGGGCACATGAAAACAGCGAACCCCGACAAAGTCTCAACCACGGCAAAAAACCGAGGTTCAAACCAAATCGGCACCTTGGGCTCGGGCAACCATTTCCTCGAAATCCAAAAAGTAGACAAAATCTACAACCCAGACGTGGCTAAAGCCTTCGGCATAAACGGAGAAGGGCAAGTCACGGTCATGATTCACTGCGGCTCCCGCGGCTATGGACACCAAATCTGCTCCGACTACCTCCGCGTGATGGAAGGGGCAGTTCATAAATACAAAATCAACTTGCCCGACAGAGAGCTCGCATGCGCACCTGGAAACACGAAGGAGGCTGAAGGCTATTTCCAAGCAATGTCGTGCGCCGTGAACTATGCTTTCGTCAACCGCCAAGCCATAACGCACTGGGTGAGACAAAGCTTTGAAGAAGTGTTTAAGAAGCCAGCGGAAACGTTCGGGCTCAAGCTGGTCTACGACGTGGCACACAACATCGCCAAGGTTGAAGAACATCAGGTCAACGGCCAACGCAAAAAAGTTTGGACCCACAGGAAAGGGGCGACCAGAGCCTTTCCGCCCAACAGCCCAGACGTCCCAGCGGACTATCGCGATTTCGGACAGCCAGTCATCATCCCAGGCAGCATGGGCACGAGCTCGTGGCTCCTCGTGGGCACGGCAAAAGCCATGGCTGTGTCCTTCGGATCAACTGCTCACGGCGCGGGCAGAATGATGAGTCGAACGGCGGCAAAACGAAGGTTCTGGGGCGGCGAGATAAAGAAGGCTCTAGAACAACGTGGAATAGTCGTTCGAGCAGCCAGCGCCGTCGTCCTCGCAGAAGAAGCTGACCCCGCTTACAAAGACGTGGATAGAGTGGCAGAGGTAAGCGACAAAGTAGGCATCGCGACACGCGTTGTCCGGCTGTTGCCCATAGCAGTCGTGAAAGGCTAAAACACGTTTCCTTTTTCCCTCTTTTCCATCAAGGACAGAAACGATAAATAGCCTAAGACTATAGAACAGTCTGCTCGTGAAAAGCTATGTCAACAGGCTTTGAGAAAATCGGAAGCGACTCCCATCTTCAAGACCATTGGATAAGGAGACTCGTAGCCTTCATCATCGATAGCATAATCGCGTTCATAGGTGCATTGATAGTTGCGGCAATCATCGCCATACCCTTCATCATAATCTCAGCTACAACAGGCTTGCCATGGTTCGTATTCGACGTCTTCGTTGGACCCTTCTTTTTGGGGGTTATCAGCGTTCTCTACTTCGCCTTGCTCGAGTCTTGGTATGGATGGACTTTCGGCAAGAAAATCATGAACCTAAAAACCATCAAAGTTGACGGGCAAAAGCCGCCCTTGGACGCAGCGTTCATCAGGAACATCAGCAAGATTTACTGGATACTACTTCTTCTAGACGTGATAATAGGCTTGGCAACTCCGGGCGACCCGCACCAGAAGATAATGGACCGATTTGCTGGAACAACCGTTGTTTCGGCAACAGCACCTCCATCTCCTCCCCCGCCGCCTGCTTCGTGAGAACAGCTCGAAGAGACAATTACAATGAGAGTTTCAATCAAAGACATTACCCCACAAAATGTGAAGGATATTCCTGAGCCATGCAGAGCCTGCCTCTACTGGGAAAACCCAGCACTAGGAGGCAAACAGCCATCCCAAACAGAAAGAGAAAAGTATGCAGAAGAGAAAGCCGCCTGGTTTCTTAAAATGTTGAAAGCCTCTGGAAGCTGTGGCAAAATACTGTACGTTGACGACAAACCTGTGGGCTACGCTCAATACTCCACTGCAAATAGGTTGCCGAACGCCAGAGAATACGGAGCAGAAAAGCTGGGAGCAGCAGAAGAGAACGTTGCCTTCGTCTCTTGCCTCTACATCGCCGATGCAAGCTTGCGTGGGAAAGGCTTGGGTGAAAGGCTTCTTGACGAGGTTATCGCTGACTTGAAGAAACGTAGGTTAAAAGCTGTCGAAACCTTCGCCCGAAGAAGCTCGGCTAACAACCCCTCTGGACCCATCGAGCTTTATCTGAGAAGAGGGTTCAAGATTACAGAAGAATTGAAGACGGACCCAGACTTTGCTCTCTTAAGGCTGGACCTTTAGGCTGTTCTGCTTCGGGCATAATGGAATAGGTATTCTTGGGCATACCCCGCATACCTTCCAAAATAGTCTCGAGCAAAGGAACCTACGCCATCATAAGCTTTTGGAGAGAGCGACTTTTTCTCTGAAAGCTTTGCGATGAACGACGCGTCGAAATGGCTAGCATAGCGCTCTTGGATTACGCGTTTTATCCACACGTCTACGGGAAACGCCTCCAGCTTTTCCAGTGAGAACAGGAGGACGCAGTCTGCCACCTTGTTCCCGACGCCGGGAATCTTCAGTAGTTCGCTTCGAGCCGTTTCGTAATCAGCTTTTTTCAACGCATCAAAATCAATCCTGTTGCGGCTCACCATTCTCGCTGCTTCTCGGACTGCTTTTGCACGGAACCCGAGTTTACATTTTCTAAGCTCGTTTACGGTTGCGTTCGCCAACACGTCGGGTTCTGGAAACGTGTAAAAACGATAGCTCTCGAGAGTGATTTCCTCGCCGAACCGTCTTGACAGTTCGAGAATCATGTCCTTGATGGCGGGTATGTTCTTGTAGGTGGCGCAGATGTATGAAATCAGGCATTCCCACGGGCTCTGTCTGGCTATGCGCAGTCCCGGAAAGGCATGGACTGCCTGCTTCATCAGAGAGTCTCGGCAGATTTCAGAGATTATCTGTGGCAGATTGTCGTCTAAGCGGAAGTAGGTCTTTACGAAATCTACGTTTGTGTTCTCGAATTCGAGAGTGTTGTCTGTCTGTCGTACTCTGAAAGCTCGCTTTTCCACGACGCTGTACCACCAGTCACCATGCTTCTCCCATCTGAACAACTGTCCACACTGCAACGTGCTCTCCAGATTGAAGGGCGTAGAATCGGGGTTCAGCTTCAGCTCCATGAGTTTTCAGGGTTGTTAAGAATGGAGATAAGCTAATAAACATTCTCGACATTGTTGCATGAAGCTCCAAATAGAGAGACTGGTTAGAATGGTGAAGAAAGTCAGCATTTTTGGGCTTGAAGGACTCCCGATGATAAAGGCAGGCGACGACTTAGCCAGTTTAATCGTCTCAGCGGCAAAGAACAACAGAGTCGAAATCGAAGACGAAGACGTCGTAGTTGTCGCACAGAAGGTGATTTCCAAGGCAGAAGGCCGTGTAGTCCAGCTAGACAAGGTGACGCCTTCCGAAAGAGCGCTGGAAATTGCGAAAAAAACGAGGAGAAATCCTAGGCTCGTAGAGTTGGTCTTGCGCGAATCAAAACGATTTCTTAAGGCATCGAGGCAGATACTAATCGTCGAAGACCAACGAGACATAGTCAGCATAAACGCGGGAATAGATAAATCGAACGTGGAAGGTGCAAACAGTTACGCGCTCTTGCCATTAGACCCAGATGAATCTGCGAGGCGTCTACGTTCACGTATCATGAAGCTTACGGGAAAAAAGGTCGGAGTCATAATATCTGACACTTACAGCCGAGCGTTTCGGCGGGGGCAAGTCAATTTCGTAATCGGTCTGGCGGGAATCGCTCCCTTCTTTGATTACCGCGGCACGAAGGATTTGTTCGGCTACGTTTTACAGGTCAAGTTCAGCGCCGTAGCCGACGAGTTAGCGAGCGCTACGGAGCTCGTTATGGGACAGGGAAAAGAGGCAGTGCCCGTAGCCATCGTTAAAGGGTTGAACCGAATAACTTTCAGTGAAGAGTCCACTTTCAAGGATTTAGTCATCAGTGAAAAGGAGGATTTGTTCAGGAACGTCTGGTAAACGCTTTAACGTGACAGCATACATATAAACCACGGAGCCGAATGGAAAAACCGAAAGGTGTCGAACAACGTGAAATGTAAACGATGCGATGCTGAAACTTACATGCCCTTTAAATGTCCTTTCTGTGGCGAATTTTTCTGTGCTGACCATCGCCTACCCGAGAACCATGAGTGCTCTGAGTATTGGCGTGCTAAGGCGCCTAGAGAACAGTCGGTGAAAACGCTGAAGATGCCTGAGACTGCGCCTTCTTATCAGTATACGGTTACTATGACGCCACCAAAAAGAAAAGGTAGAATCATATGGTTTAGTACTACCGAGCTTAAGCACCTTCTGGTGGGCGTGTTGCTTACCCTTGCCATAGGGTTTTCAATGCCTTTCTACTGGCAGCCAGAGCTTTACGGATACCCCTTGGTTCTCTCTGCTCTAGCTGTTGTATTCGCATTTTCCTTCATGACTCATGAGTTTGCCCACAAACTAACCGCTCAACATTTTGGACTCTGGGCGGAATTTCGGATAACGATGCTCGGAGCCCTTATAACTGTGCTCTCGATAATCTCGCCCTTCAAGATAATCTCGCCCGGAGCGGTCATGGTTGGGGGAATGGCGGACAGAAAGACTATTGGTAAGACCTCGATTGCAGGACCGCTGACAAACATCGTTCTGGCTCTTTTCTTCCTCTTTTTAAAAGAAGCTTTACCTTACAGCTCTGTTGCCTTTGCCTTCCGTTTCGGGTTGTTGATTAACTCGTTCATCGCGCTGTTTAACTTGGTCCCCTTTGGAGTCTTAGATGGCTTTAAGGTGTTTTTCTGGAGTAAAGCAGTCTGGGCTGCCGCCTTTTCTGCGTCTTTGGCGTTAACCGTCTATTCCTACGTAGTCTTCTAGGTGTTATAGGAGTTCGATGCTTACGTAGACTTCTTCGGGCACTCGGATTCTCATGATGCGCCGCATGACCCGTTCTTCGGCGTCTATGTCGATTAGTCTTTTGTGGATGCGCATTTCCCACTTGTCCCACGTCGAGGTGCCCTCGCCTGAAGGAGCTTTCAAGACTGGAACTTTGAGATGTTTCGTGGGGAGGGGGATTGGACCGGTTATCTTTACGCCTGTTTTTTCGGCGATGGCTTTCAGTTCGTTACATACTTCTTCGAGTCTCTTGTAGTCGGTGCTCGTGAGTCTTATGCGTGCTTTTCTCGCCATCGCTAACGTTTCTCCTGGTGACTCCACTTATCCACTCGGAGATGTTTTAAATACTTTTTCCCTAAATCCTAGATTTAATACATATACTTTCCGAGCATCTTGGGCTTTCGGTAGATTTGTACGCCGTTCATCGTGGTGAAGTAGTCGAAGCCTGCTGATGTCAGTTCTTTTGCTTCTTCCACGGTTGTGGCTGTGGCTACGTCGCATTGGTCGTCCTTGAAGTGTACGAGATGGGTGTATTTGAGGGTGTTTTGGATGCTCTTGTGTCCGAGGAGTTTTTGGACGAGGAGTATGTTCTTCCGTCACATCAACAAAGATGGCAGGTCTGAATAGGGGAAATGTGCGTGCCTCACCCATTTAACGACTTTCAGACACGACGACATAGTACGGCCACCACGTATGGAGAGGCACCCTTTTTCTGTAAGCTTTCTTCCTCGTTTTCGCCAACGGTATCAAGTCCCTTAGCTCGTAGGCAAGTCTGTTCGCATCATCGACTCCCAATGGCAGGACAATGTCCACATGCCGCGGAATCACCAGTTTCAGTTGCCCCTTACCGTCAACTTCACAAGACTTTATGTCGCACAATTCAACGTCCGAGGGAATAGTTGACTGGAGAACAAACCCTAGGGTTTTTCTGAGTAACGGATCCTTCTCGATGGCATCCTCAAGTTTCGCCTTACCTCCCTCCCTCAGATCAACCTCAATCAAGTCTTTATGGAGCCTCACGACAAAATCGGGCTTCTCAATAACCAGAATCGGATCTTTCCACATCAATGCCACCTCTATTAAGCCACTTATGTGTGTTTCGCAAGTTAAGTTTTCCCGTGAATATAGCCCGCGCTAAACCCAGGTTACCCTAACTGTAAATGCTGAAAAACTCGGCTAAAAAGAAAAAAAAGGGAAAATGCGGGAGATGTTGCCAGCCTTTCGATGTTAAATACTTTTTGCCTATCGCCTCATTTTTCGTGTTGTCTGGCATCGATGTTTCCCTACGTTCGTCAGAGAATGTTTATCTCTGTCTGCTTAGCTTGTTCAGAAAGGGCTGCGATGACTCGGCAAAAGTTGAAAGCCAAGGCGTTGCTCGTTGACTTGGACGGGACGTTAGTTGACTCTGTCGAGGCTTTTGAAGCAGCGGCAAAGGCTGCGCTGACCGCGTTTGGGTGCAGCCAGGGTTCTGAGAATCCCGGGTTGGAGATTGCTCGACGTTTGCAGCGTAATCTTCCCCTCGACGATTTCTTCGACGAGAACGGTGTGGATGTGGCTTCGAGGGAGAAATTTCTGAAGCTCTTCTTGCAGTCGTTCTATTCTATGGCTACGAGCATGACTAGGCTTCTTCCAGGCGTCGACAAGGCTTTGGACAAGTTGTCGAGGAATTTTGTTCTCGCCCTCATTACTCGTCGGCTGGTTTCGAGGATGGAGGTGGAGAAGGAGTTGCGGCGTTTGGGTCTTGACCGCTATTTTCGGACGGTTATTACTGCTTTGGATGTTGTGAGGTCTACGCCTTTTCCAGACGCTGTTCTGAAGGCGGCGGAGGAGCTTGGAGTTCCAGTCAGCGATTGTGTGGTGGTGAGTGATTCGGGGGTTGACATTCAGGCGGGTAAGTGTGCTGGGGCGAAGACGGTTGCGGTGCTCTCTGGGCTGTTTGACGAGGAGGAGTTAGAAAGGGAAAAGCCTGACATCATTTTGGAAGACATTAACCGTCTTCCAGAGAGACTTCTGGCGATATAAAATGCCATCAAAAATCATGGAATGGTCTATCTAGTTACTAGTATATCTCGAAGCTTTGGTTCCAACTGGCTGCTGGTGGCTTAGAAAAACTTGCGTTTCCTTCGGGGTTCTTGCGGCTCTGGTCTTTCTCTGGGGGTGGTTTCGGGTTCAGCGGTTGGTTCCATTACCACCATTTCTTCTTGCTGTGGCTCCTCTTCGGCTGGCTCTGGTGTTGGTTGTTCGTGGGTTTCAGTGGGGGCTTCTGACCATTCTTGTGGTCCCTTTAATTTTTCCTCTAGGTCTTTTATCCTTGACTCGAATTGGTTTATGGCTTCGTTCTTCGTTTTGATTTTGGTTTTCAGCTCTTGAATGGCTATTTCTTGTTCGAGGACTTTGACTCGTTCGTCTAGGCTGCGTTCTTTTTCGTCTAGTGACTGTAGCTCGTTTTCTAGGTCGTTTCTTTTCTTCTGTAGTTCTTCTATGTTTGGGCACATGGTTGTTTCACTTTAGATGTCCCTACGGAGGTTGAGGATAAGTAAGTTATGAAACCAAAATCAATATCAGAAATACGATTGGGCATCATTGAAGACGACCTTAGTTGCAGAGTACGGAAACAGGCTTTAACTTTCCTTCTTTAGTCGCCCCTATGTCGAGATTAATCTTCTGAGATAACCCTCTGAAAATCCAATAATGTGAATCCCCTATAGAGACAACAGGGTTATTACAATACGGAAACAGCGTTAAGGATATTACTTTACAGAAATATTCTAATCTAGGAAACACTTCTCAAAAAATGTTATAGAAAATA
>CAZJAQ010000022.1:0-21146 GCA_964544285.1 uncultured Candidatus Bathyarchaeia archaeon | reverse complement strand
AGAGACTTCTTCCAGCGACCTTCCAGCGAAAACGTCTGGGGAAACGCATTCTGCGTTGACGGGTACTGTTAACTCCTTCTTGAGACGTAGGGTGACAGCCATTTTTTCTACACCTTCGCTTGTACAGGAATCGGGCTTGCTGCCGCTAAGTGATGGTCGGGCACAAGGTAGTTCTCATACTTGACTGTGTAATATTCTTCGAAGACTTTCTGCAGCTCTGGCTCGATCTCTAAGAGACTCGGAGACGCCTTCACGTTGACCCAGTAGGTTCTTCCACCAACAGATTTGACAATCTCACCGTTTTTCACCACGATCTCTCCGTCCTTTATGGTGTAGGCAGCACTCTGGAATGCCCGTCTAACTGCTATAGGATGCTCTGCCAAATCCGTTTTTTCTGGGTTTAAATCGTAGATGGCTATGTCTGCGTCTGCTCCGACGCCTAAGTGTCCCTTGTTCTTCAAGCCCAAAGCTTTTGCTTGACCCGCCCGAGTGGCTATTGCGGTTTCGTAGAGCGTGTACTCCCTATCCATCGAGGAAAGCAAAGCCTTGCGTCTTGCCCTTCTGCTCATCTTCTTCATAACCTCATCCCGAGCTTTTCTGCTCATGAGCCACGTGATAATCTTAGGATAAGCTGTGAAAGGTCCAGCGTTCGGATGATCCGTTGTCAGGAACACTTTCCAAGGGTCTCTTATCTGGAGAGCAAGTTCCAACCCGATCGTCCACTGGACTGCGTGGACGAAGCTCTTTCGCTTGTAATGGAAGGGCACTATTCCTGACCCGGTTTCGGCTTCCACGTCGTTGTTCACCCATTTGTTGCCTGTTAATTGATAGAGGATGAACTGGAATGGACCGTCTGCTGTCATCGTCGTCGTGTCTGTGAAAACGATTTGTCCCAAGTCCAATGTAACGTGGCTGTGAGAATTCACGTAGTCAGCGATTTCTTCTGAAGCTGATTTGAACGTGCGCCAGTCTTCGCCCGCGAAGGCGCTGAACTGACAATGAGTGAGGTGTATGACGGGTTTTCCATCGGTTGCTAAGTCTTCAACGCACTTCATAGTTTCTAATGTGGTGGTGTAGTTGCCTGGTTTTCCAAGGTTGTTCGTGTGTACGTGGATTGTGTGAGGCATGTTGAGGAGCTGATTTACCTTGCACAATCCTCGGATGATTTCGCGGGGGGTTATGTCAAAGTTTGGTACGGAGTCGTCTATGTCGCGTACATTCCTGCCAAACCCCCATGCTTCCAGCCCTCCGGGGTTGACGAGTTTGATGGCGTATCCCTTGGTTGCATTCATTACCCAAGCCACGTAAGCAGCGCATTCCTCGTAGTCCTTTGCCCTCAGATGCTCCAGAACGAACCAGTTGCTGCCCAGAAGAGGATACGAGCCCTTGTCCACCATGGGTGTGTCGTTCAATTCTTCATGCGTGTGTTTAGCCTTTAGCGGCGGCATCGCCGGGTCCATCACTGTAGTCCAGCCCATCTTTGCGTAACGGTAGCCCGTCGTGAAGGTTGAGGGGATGGAGTAGCCGACTCCTGACCGTGTTTTGGCGGTTTTGGGCTCTACATCTTTATAGTGGTCTTCTGGTCTCAGCAGTCGACCTACGTTCACCTTGGCGCCTGCAATGTGGGAGTGTATGTCGACGCCCCCAGGCATCACAACCATTCCCGACGCATTAACTACTCGGGGATTCTCGACTTTCTCCACGACCTTGCCGCCGTAAACTGTAATGTCCATTTTTTCTCCGTTAACGTTGTTCAATGGGTCGTAGACAAAGCCATTCTTGATTAGGAGCCCTTTCTTCATTCTACGCTTTCCCCCTCTGACGCTTTATGCGCCTAACTTGGCGTAGGATTCTTTGCAAGATTTCTTCGTCAGACAAGCATGAGCGTGGGGGTTTCACCACTTTTTTCAGGGGTAGGGGAACGCGGTCCATGCGGTATGCTGTTCCCTCCTCTTCAATTCCCACGAAAGCGGAAGGAAACACAACGTCAGCCATCAAGGTTGTCGGAGAAACTACAGGGTCGATGGCTATTAAGGGGTTCTTCACCAAGTTTTGGACTGCCTCTCTTGGAAAATTGGAAACTGGGTCGGAAGCAACAATCAGCCCCGCGTCAGACTCGTCGCGGCACAAGATGTCTACCACAGAGGTTTCACCAGGGTTGTAGCGGGGATAGCCTTGGGAAAAATCTACGGCGAAGGGATATCCCGTCTGCCAAGTGGAAACGATGTTGGCGCCCGCGACGTTGAAGTGCCCCCGCATCGGCATGATGACAAACTTGGTGCGGTAGTTCAAGTCTCTTGTCAGAGCGATTGCGGCGTTTATATTCTGTAGTTTTCCAGCGCTCATGGTCAAGCCTACTCCGAAGAATAAGACGCCGAACTTGCATCCTATCAGCTTGTCTGCTACGTCTTCGAGGAGGTCGACGGGGATTCCTGCGACTCGGTCGACTTCGAGTTCTTCGTCTTTCACCAGCAAGCGTAGGGCTTGGAGAAGCTCAAAGTCTCTGTTCGGTTCGACTTGGAGGAAGAAATCGGCGAATTCTGCTGAGTGGGTTTTTCGAACGTCTACCACTATAAGCTTTCGTCTTTTCGTCTCGAATTTGGGCGGCAATTTTTGTCCCGTGATGGCTGGCAGTGAGACTTCCTTCATCAACACCAGTTCAGAAGCTCTTCTAAGCCTTTTCTTACCCAGTATGCCCCGTAGGCGGGCGACGTAGTGTTCCCACTCGCTTTCTTGGAAGCGTCCCTCTGAGAAGGCTGTGTAGCGTTCCATGTGGCGTGGGTGGGCACTGTAAGGGTCGCTTGCCCAGTAGATGATGAGGTCGGCGCGGTGGCGTATCTGCCCCAAGGTGCACGTGGGTATGCCGACGCTTTGGATGCTGAGGATTGAGGGACCGTGGCAAACTGTGGAAGTGTTGTCTATGACTCCCCCGACTTCTTCAGCCAACTCTATCCCTACTCGTATTGCTTCGCAGTTCGTACAGCTCCAGCCGTAGAGGATTGGGTAGGACGCGTCTGCGAGAATCTGGGCACTTTTCTTCACGGCTTCGTCTAAAGAAGCCTCTTTTAATTCTCCGTTTTTTCTGACGAGGGGTTTCAGGTTTCGGTGTTTGGGGTTGGCAAAGTCCATGAATTTTGCTTCGCTGACTGCGCATGCGTTTTTCACGTCTGTTATGGCGTTTTTCTTGACTGTTACTTCGAGGTCGTCGCAGAGGGTTCCGCAGATTGGGCAGGTGACGTTTTTGATTGTTGGCATTCGTTATTCCTTCTTGAAGGTTTGTTTTAGGAGTTGGGGGACTGTGAGTACGTTTTCTGTTGGGGCGGGCTGTATTTCTGCCGTGATTCCTTTGAAGGAGGGCATGCCTGTTCCGTGTGTTTTGGGGTTGGATACGATGTTCGCCCAGATTCCGTAGGGCATGTAGGCGATTCTTGGGTGGGGAGCTCTTTTCGATTCTTTGGCTTTCACGACTACTGTGCCATGGTCTGTTGATATTTTGATGTGGGTGTTTTCTTTTACGCCTAATTCTTTCAGGTCATTGGGGTCTATTTCGCATGTGGCTACGTTTTGGCGGTACTCGTCTGAGAGTTTGCTGTGTTCTTTTGTGGTGCCTTGGTCGATTGTCCTTCCTGATATAAGGGTGACTTTGATTGTCGGCATCTTCTTCCACGCTTTTGAGGTTCTTTAATTAGAATGTTGGTGTGTTTCTTAAGGAGTTTTCCGTTTTTAGGGCTGTTAGTTTTGTTGGTGTGGGTGTTTGCAGGTTTGGGTTTTTGTTTTCTCTGCGCCTAGACTAGACCGTCCTATTAGGGTGTATGGGGAGAATTGGTATATACTATAATTATTAGTGTTTATACTAAATGCATGAGATATATATTTTTGAATTGCCATATGTACACTCAGCAAAAGAGGAGTGTGAGAATGTATGAGCAAATGGATGGGAGTAAAAGTAAAACAAGAACTGATAGAAGAGATAAAGAAAGAATTGGAGAAAAGCGGCTACAAGGGTCTATCGGAGTTCGTCTCGGAAGCAATTCAGCAACGACTGCAAACCCTAGCAAAGCAGAGAGTAAACGAGTACTTGGAACGTGACAAAGCCGCCCGAATTCCGCAGGTGGGACAGTTGGTGCAGACGGCGGAGGGCGTTTGGGCTAGAGTGACTCCTGAAGGGGTTGTTGAGGTGGGTGTGACTGAGGATTTCCAGAAGCAGCTTACAGAGATAGTCAACGTTCGCACTGACTCGGCGGGTGCAAAGGTTGTTGATGGCGAGCCCTTCGGAGTGGCTGAATCTTGGTGGTTCACGTACGACCTGTACGCGCCCATAAGCGGAAAGATCGTTGCGGTGAACGAGGCTGTGTTGGAAGACCCGTTCGTGCTGAATGCTGATACGTCTCGGTGGATTGTGAAGATTCAGCCTGAGTAACCACGCTTGAACATGCAGAGAGAGTTTGCCTACTTTGGAGGTGAGTGAAGATGGTGAAGTGGAAGACTGTGAGGGTTAAGCAGGAGTTGTTGACGGCTGTGGAGAGGACGGTGGAGTCTGGGCGGTACAGCAGTCTTGCCGAATTTGTTTCCGAGGCAGTGCAGATGCGTCTTAACGAGCTGCGGAAAGGCGAGAAGGTTGCTGGGAAAGAGGCAGACTACGTGGTCGTCAGAGAGCGGTTGCTCTGCAGTCCTGATCACATGTGGGCTATGGTGACTCCGGAGGGGAATATTCGTGTGGGGTTGTCGGATTTTGCTCAGAGGTTGTTGAAGGGCGTAGCTGACGTTCATTTGGAGCCTGTTGGTTGTGAGGTAAAGAGGGGAAAGCTCTTGGGGTCTGTTGAAACTTGGATGTTCAAGTTTGATCTGCGTGCTCCTGTGAGCGGAAAGATTGCGAGGGTTAATGGGGCTGTTCTGGAGAAGCCTTCGGTGATGACTGAGGATTCGTATGATGCTGGTTGGATTGCGGAGATTAAGCCCGACAACGTGGTGACGCTGGAAGAGGAATTAAGGAATTTAATGGGTCCAGAGCAGTATAGGATGTATGCGTTGAAGCAGCGAAGCTTGAGACGCAGCAAACGATAGCTTCTCTTATTCCCTTTCTTTTTTGGGTTTTTCTTTTATTTTTGTGTATGTTTGCTCTCTTGACTTAACTGTCTGTTAATAGGCTGTTCTCGTGTGGGCTAGCTTGTGGGCTATGAAGGGGAGGGCAATGGAGGTTATGTTGTTGTGATGAGGACGATGGGGTCGTCGACGAGGGCGACCATCGTGAGAGTGGCGTGGGTTTCTTCTTTGACTTTTATGTATTTGCAGACGGCGTTGACGATGGCTATGTTCATTCCGCTCCACGCTGAGGCCATGAGGAGGGCGTATGCCCACCGTACTTAGTGCGAAGTGGAGCAGGGTGCCTACTGCTATCATGCTGAGGAGGAAGCCGAGGACGGATAGGAGGGCGGCTCTTCTGCTTTGGCTTACGACTTTTTCGATGCTGAGGCTCATGCCTGCTTCGAAGCTTATGAAAGCCAGTGTGAGGGGAGCGATGTAAGGAAGCGCTGCGATGAGGGCATCGTAGGGGAAGAGGTTGAGGACTGGTCCGAAGATGATGCCGAGGACGATGAGGAGGATGGCGCTGGGTAGGAGGATTCTCCGGGAGACGGCGTCTCCGATGAAGCTTAGAGCCATGATGGCGGCAACTATGGAAAAAGTGATTATGACTTCGTTCATGGAAGGTTCACAGAGTATTTGGGTGAAAGGTTTAAAAGAATTGTGAGTTAGGAAGATTTTTTTATGAGTTGGCTGGGGGTGGTTATTTTTTCAGTCTTTTTCCTAGGCTTATGACGTTGTCTTCTTTGAACCCGATGCGTTTGTAGAATTCTATTGCTGAAAGGTTGGTTTTGCGAATTTGGGCGTTGATTTTTTGGCAGCCGAGTTTTCTTAGTTTTTCTGTGGCTTCGTCGACTAGTCGTTTGCCGTAGCCTTGCCGTTGATGTTTGGGCGATATGGCGAGGTAGTTGAGCCAGCCTCGGTGTCCTTCGTAGCCTGCCATGATGGAGCCGACGAGTTGGTCGTTTAGTAGGGCGATGAAGAATAGTTGGGGTTGGAAGTCTAGTTTCTTTTGAATGTCTACGACGGGGTCGTTTTGCGGGACTACGAGGTTGCATTCTTTCCAGAGGTTGATTAGGGCTTGTTGGTAGGCTGGGTCGTATTGAATTATTCTGAAGCTCATGCAGCTTACACCAGCGGGTTGCTTGGCTATTTGTTCAGTTGTTTGTGGATGTTGTCTAGGTTTTGTTTTGCGTCGGGTGACCTTTCATGGCATGGCGCAAGTTTTTCGCAGGCATAGTCGGCGCAGTGGGCACAGTTTTCAACCTTTCGTTCTATTCCACAGTTTCTTATGACACAGCCTTTAATGAAGTAGATTATTCGTCCGTTTTTGGTTGTGCAGCCGTCGCAGTTAATGTCGTCAGACTTCAATGGAATCTCAGGAGTAGACCAAGCCTCAGCAACTTCCTTACGCTTCTTGTCATTGTTTTCCTTAGTGGCGACAAAAGCAGGGCAAGTAGAGCAGTTCAACCCACAAAAAGCAATAATTCCTTCCATGGACAGGACCTCTTTAAGGCTAACCTGTTTTTCACTAATACAAGAGTTAAGACTCTCCCTAGTGGAAGCTGACACCGTAATAGTATGTTCCTCAGTTCACAATCGCTGTGAAACCAGATGCTTAATAATCGTCAGAACAATTTTAGAAAATTTCAAATTCTCTTCGCATTCAGACCTAGAACAATTTGGGGCTTTCCACTTATTATTGACAAAATCATAATTGACGTAGGTGTTGTCTTCTTTGCTATCTTGCAATTTATTAGCATGATACTTTTGATACTGCCTAAGACTATCTAAGTTATCATTCACTTTCGCAATATGGTCAAGCATGTGTTGAGCCTCTTTAAGTTTCCTTGGATGCGATTTGAATTTGTCTTTCCACTGTTTCTCGAAAATTGGCTGTGTGTAAATTTTTTTTCTAGTCCAAATTAAATGGGTCTGCAGATTCTTCGATTGAGAGGGAAGAAAGCAAAAAACTCGAACTAAAACTTCCATTTTCATAAAGTATTCTAGCATCTCTTAGCAGTCTTTCGGCATTCTGAACAGATTTGTCAATTCCTTCCTGCAAGTATTCTTTGTAATTTTGTGGTGTTCTGTAAATTTCTTGACATTTTTCACTGCATACTGGAGTTTCCGAATACTTCGAATATGTCTCAGTTGTAAGCTTTCCACAAACATAACACGGCTTTTCCGTAATTGACATTCAGGCTCCCTCTTATTCCTGATTTTTTATAATAATGGCTTCAAAAAGGTAAAGTTTTTCATAAAGGAAGACTTGAAATGCTTCGCAAACATGCCTTCTATGAAGCTAAAGGATTCCTAGTTTTATTGCTACGTCCACTGCTTTGTAGTCTGGGTGCAGCTTGACGTAGGCTTTCTTCTCTCCCCGAGGCGTGACCAAAACGTTAACTCTCTCCACCTTCACCTCGTACAGCTCCTCCACCGCCCGCTTAACATCATCCTTACCAGCCTTCAAGCTAACCATAAACACCAGCTTATTCTCAGTCTCCAACATCCGACTCGCAACCTCAGTCATCAACGGATACAAAATAACCTCATACGGCTCCAACGTTAATCACCCTTAAACCTCTCGTTCAACCTCTCAAACGCCGAACTACTCCACACCGTAAGCCTACCCAAATGCGTCCCAGGCGCCAACAACCCAACGTTCAACCCGTCCACCAAGCAGACATCCACGCCGGGCAGATTCCCCGCCGCCTCCACGACACCATCATCCTTCGCCACTACGATAAGCGGACCAACAGCCTGCTTATACCGCCTGCCGCGACTCTTCCCCCTGCCAGCCCGCACCTTCCTGCTCTCCCGCGCCCGAAAAACGTCACCCCAAACACCCAGACTCAACAAAACATCACGCACATCCTTCGTGCGCTTCAACCCCTCAAACTCGTCAGCCACCACCAACGGAAAATCAGGAACATCCTCAACCACGTGTCCTCGCTTCGCAACCACGTCCTTAACGCCCGTCGCAGCCACAGCACTGCGCAAAGCCAACCTCATTTCCTTCTTAGGAACCCGCTTCACCACACGCTTCTCAGACCGCGGCGGATGAGCCACATGACCGCCCACCATACCCACAGCAAAAGCAGCCCGCATCCCACTCCGCACCCGTGGCACACGAGAAATCCCAAAACCGACACCCCGAGACTCAGCCGTAGTGCGCTTACCCGCCATCGGGTCCCGTCCCTGAGCCTGAAAACTCCGACTCTGCAGAGCCACAACCGCCCGACGGACAACATCGGGTCGCAAAGGCGTCTTAAACACGGCTGGAAGCTTAGCCTTTCCCACGGCTTTGCCCCTCAAATCAAAAACCTTAGCCGACACTTTACCCACAAGCATCCCCCATTAACCTTGCTTCGACGCCAGAGAAACAGCCACAACCTTCGGAGCCTCAGCGGACACCCTCCTCGGCGGACGAGCAGGAACACGCAGCCGAATCAAACGCTTCGCAGGACCAGGCACGCTACCCGCGAGCAGAACGAACGGACCCTTCACGATGCCGTATCTGAGGAAACCCCCTTCGGGCGTGACCTCTCGACCGTCCACCCCGACCTTCAGAATCCGCTTGTTATACTCAGTCCGCTGGTGATAACCCATCTGCCCCGCCCGAGGAACAGTGTACAGAACCCGATGCGGGTTCCAAGGACCCAAGCAAGAAACACCGCGCTTAGTCTTCCTAGACTTCCGCTGACGAATCCTGACACCCCACCGCTTAATAGGACCCTGCCACCCCTTCCCCTTCGAAACCGCCGCCGCATCCACGAACCCTCCCTCCCTGAAAACGTCAGTAACTCCAACCGTCTTGCCCAACAACCCCTTCGTGTACTCAAACAACTCTTTAACCGATGCTCCGTCGACTTTAATCTCCACGAGCTCGGGTTTCTTCTTCGAAACTCCCGCCAACCGCGGCTGAGAAACCACCAACAAACGAAACTCAACGATGCTACCCAAGCCCTCCTCCATCTTCTTCAAACCATTCTCAGGCTCAAAACTCTCGGGCAACGTGAAAACCCGCTCCAAATCCTTCGGGGGTTCCTTCACCCAAGCCTCAGAAAACACCCTCAAACCCTGAACGGCTTGAGTGTAAGCGCGGATTCCGCAGACCAGAATCGGCGGAACCTCAACCACCGTGACGGCTTCATTCACTTCCTTCCCGAAAGTCGGAGAGTTAGGACGGTCGTCAACGTAAAAAAGATGAGTCATTCCAGCTTTGTAGCCCACAAAACCCAGAAGCTTAGGTCCCCCAGACACGGAGGGCCAGTAACGAATCCTACAAGTTTCACGAGCGGCTCGTCCCCTAGGCAGATAAGCCAAGGAACCGCGTCTCGGAGCATTTACTTTCCTATGCCCCACGTTAACCACTCGCCTCTGTTTCAATGCGAGCAACAAGTTATAAAGGTTACGAAGCAGGTTTTCGTCCAAGAAGCTTGTTTATGGCTAAGCCGAGAAGCCAGCCACCCACCACCACGAGAGTAGCGGGGAAGAACCCAGCATACGCGTAAGAAAACACAGCGAACTCGAAGACGAAGAAGGCAAACCCCACCGAAAGGGCTGAGACGAAGCCTGCCCTCCTACCATACTTCTGAGCCGTCTGGATGGCAAGTAAGCCAGTCAAAAAGACATCACCCAACCCCAATCCCAAGTATCCGGTAATTTCAACGGGAAACGTGGGGACCAATATCATTATCGGCAACTTCAAATCCAACAGCTTCTCGGCGGAAGCACCCATGAACCCGGTCCCGAAAACTTGGACGAAGTCCATGACGGTGATGAGGGCAGCGAAGACCATGACAGTTTTCCATGAGAATAAGCCGCCCAGATAAACCGTGACAAACACGGCGAAGATTATCGCGAAAATGTTGAGCAGGAGAAGGTTCCAGAGGCTAAAGTAGAGTGCCACGAAGACAGCCGGAGACAGAAGGGCGATGTACCATTTTCCTGTAACGATATAAGTGAAGAGGAAAAGCGCGAAGGAGTAAGCCATCAAAAACAAGATTTGAATCGCCTGCTGGGGCACAAACACTATAACCGTGACCATGACTCCCATGACGATGACAAGGAAAACAGTGTCACGAACTTGGAACTCTTTTTCTTCAAAAAGCGACTTAATCTTCGTCTCGAACCTTCCGAAGAGCAAGACCACAATCACAGTGAATGTGCTGATGATTGTTGGGAGCACGATGTCGAATGGCATACATCTCTATACCTTTTGGTTGGATTTTAACCTTTAGCAAATCGCGTTAAGGATTCCCAGAGTCACGAAGACGGCTTCTTCGGTGCGAACAGTCTCAACCTCTTGACGGGGAAAAATGTTCACCACAAAATCCGCGATAGCGTCTAAGTTTAGGTTTTCCTGCTTGACAATCTCGTACAACCCTCGTGTAGGTGCACCGAAGGCTACGAGGACTCTGCGAGAAGTCTTCCAACGATTCATCAGCTCTTCGGAGGTTTCTAGAAAAGGTTTTCCATGTTTTGAGGTGGCTATAACTAGGTCGAAGTCACGCTTTTTCAGAAGTTCCCCTAAAGTTAAGTTAGAAGCAGTGACATGGTATCCCCAATAATCTTTAATTTCACGGCGGTCCACCGTCTCTGCTTCTAGGAGTTTTTGGGTCTTCTTTATCCTCACCGTGACGCGAGTGCTGATGGGTAATTTTCTGTTTCTTACTATGGCGTTTCGTTCGACGCCCACGTCTACTAGAGACCCTTCCTCTGTGTGGGAGACGACTGCGCCTTCACGGTATTCACCGTCAACTAGGTCTTTTTCTCGGTTCGCCAAGGGATGATGTGGCGTACGCAGAGGGGGCAGCACGCCTGCGTACCCGAGTTCGGGTCTTATCTTGAACAGACGCTTCCGCAGGTACTGGGGTGTTTCCATGTAGGAGAGGATTGTTGTGATGAGGTCGATTTCTCGATGTTGATTGCGCTTTCCACCGTCTGGGAAAATGATGATTTCGTCTACGCCGAAGATTGCAGATGCTCTACCCACTAATCCAATTCTGGAGGTTTTCTCTCTGAGGTGAGGGATGTCGGAGACTAGTGATGCGGGGATGGCTATTGAAAGCTCGTGTTTGAGTGCCACTTTTGCATTCTCCAATGTGGGCAATGCGAGTTTTCCACGTTTGTCTTAAGGTAGCCTCTGCTTTTAAAAGCTTGAACCATCAAGGATTTCCTGATTTCCACGCATAGGTGACACTTGTTAACATACTGGCTCGTCGGCGATGGGTGCAGATGTTCTTCAGATTCTAACAAGCCTGTTGGACCTTTTTCTACTAAGATTCTGATTGTGGGGTTTTCTCGCCAATCATACTCGCTTATTATTCGACTCAATAGTTTTTCCTTCGCGTTTCCGACGGCGAGGTGCCAGCATACGTCTACTTCACCCGAAGGCTCGATGCATACGCTTTCAGGATTTGTGAGTACATTGCCAATCGTGGGCTCGCCTTCACACGAGCCATCTAGCGAAGTGGGTTGGAAGTATTGGCGTAGGTTTTGCACTGCGCGTCCGACGGGCATGATTTTATGGATGTGGGCTTCTACTCCTACAGGTTCTAGCGTTCTTAGTATTTGGCTGGTCTTCTCGTCGTACTCGTTTGTTGCGTCTATGGATTCGACGACTGTAACGTTCCACGTAACGTTTTTTACGCCAGCCTTCAGCAAAGCCAACGCAGCGTTTCGCGGATATTCAAGGGAGATGTGTTGCAGGTGAAAAGCGTCGACACTTATCCCTATGGTGTTAAGACCTGCATCTCTCAATTCCACTGCGAATCTTTCCGCGTTTTCTTGGTTTTTGCCCCACACACCATTCGTAAGCATCTCGATTTCTGGAATCTTTAGGTGGCTGGCTTTTCGGAGTATGGGTATTGCTCGGTCTGGATACAGCATGGGTTCTCCGCCGAATATCATGAAAGATTCGAGGTTTGAGACAGACGTCGCTTCAGCTAGGTAGTTGTGGGCGTCTTTAACGTCCATGACTTCGCTCTTCAGCGGCGAAGCGTAGGCTTGACAGTGTATGCATTGGGAATTGCACTTGGTGGTGAGCGTGAATTCAAGACGCTTTAGGTTCATCACGGTCACTAATATACTCGAGAGTCTTCCTTATCCTTTCCTGTATCTTTGTCAGGACGGAAGGAAAACGGAGTCGTGTGAGCTTTTATAAAGCCCAGTCGAGAGAATAGCGGTAATTGATGATGGAGAGATGCCGAAGCCCACAGTGTTAGACCAGCCAGACAAGATTAAGACGATAGACAAGGGCAACATGCTCGAACTGTGCGAAAAAACCCCGACCTTCTGCAGAGACGCCATAAAACGAGCTGAAAGCGTGAGAATACCCTACAAACTGCCCAAAAACGTCATCGTCGCTGGGATGGGGGGTTCAGCCATAGGTGGAGAACTCCTGAAAGATTGGCTCTACGACCGAGCCTCAATTCCAATAGAAGTCTGCAGAGACTACACCTTACCTGCATACGCCAATGAAAACAGCCTGGTTGTCGCCGTGAGTTATTCGGGAGAGACGGAGGAAACTCTGAGCGCCTTTCTAGAAGCCGTAAAACGACGCTGTATGATTGCAACGATGTCCTCTGGAGGACACCTTCAAACATCCGCAAAGAAGCTGAAAACCCCCCACATCACCATACCCCCAGGCTTGGTCCCTCGAGCTGCAATCGCATACACATTCTTCCCACTTGTAGTGTTGATGGAAAAAATCGGTGTTGTCAGGGAGACAGCGAAGGAAATTGAAGAGGCACTGCGTGTTCTGCAGAAGCTCAGCGAAGAAAACGGCTTTAGAGTGCCTCTGGAAAGCAACGAGGCGAAGAAACTTGCCACAGGAATAGAGGGCACCGTTCCGATAGTTTACGGGTTCAGGCAGTACAGCGCCGTAGCCCGACGACTCAAATGTCAATTTAACGAGAACAGCAAAGTTCCAAGCAAGTTCGACGTGTTTTCAGAGCTCAACCACAACGAAGTCGTCGGATGGGAGGCGCCGAAGAGCCTGACAAAAGCTTTCTCTGCTATCTTCATTCGAGACCCTGCGGAACCCCCAGAAATCACGCAGAGGATAGAGGTGACAAAGCGAATCGTGTCTCCAAAGGTCTCCAAGACTCTGGAGATTCAAGCGGTGGGCAAGCAAAAGCTGGCGAGGATGCTCTCAGCCATGTACGTAGGCGACTTCGCAAGCATATACTTAGCCCTGCTGAGAGGCGTCGACCCCACGCCAACGAAGACCATTGCACGTCTAAAGCGGGAGATGAAGAAAAAACTCGACACGACAACGAAGCTTGAGGAAGAAATCCAGAAAATAAGATGACGACGTTTGCTTTATTATAAGGAACTGCATAAAAACTGTGAAAACAACAACTGCTAAAAGAGGAATAAACCGCAATGCAGAAACCCGACAAGTACGAAATAGTCAGTGAGCTCGCCAGACGACGGGGTTTCTTCTGGCCTTCCTACGAAATCTACGGCGGCGTCGGCGGCTTCATAAACTACGGACCCTTAGGGGCAATGCTGAAGCAGAGAATGGAAGCAAAATTCCGAGACTTCTTCGTCAAACCCCTGGGCATTCTCGAAATGGAATCCTCCGTCATAACACCCGCAAAAGTGTTCGAGGCCTCGGGTCACGTGAAAGCCTTCCGAGAGCCCATGGTTGAATGCCAAAAATGCAAGAAAAAGTTCCGCGCCGACCACCTTCTTCAAGAACAAGCCAAGATGAGCGACACGCAGACGGAGAAGCTCAGCCTCCAAGAATTAGCCAAAGAAACAAAGAAACACGAGGTAAAGTGTCCCGAATGCGGCGGCGAGTTGGGAAAGCCGAAGTATTTCATGACCATGTTCACAACCAATATTGGACCTTACTCCGACGCAGTGGGCTACGGCAGACCAGAGGCAGCCCAAGGCGTCTTCGTCGAGTTCAAGCGTCTCTACGAAACCGCTAGGGAGAGGCTACCCTTGGGCGTGGTTCAAATCGGTCACGCGTTGAGGAACGAGATTTCGCCCAGGCAGGGTCTCATTAGGCTGAGGGAATTCACGATCGCCGACATAGAGTTCTTCTTCGACCCAGAAGACCCCCAATGTACTTTGCTTAAAGAGGTGGAAAACGAAACCTTACGTCTCATACCAGCCGAGCTGAAGCGGAAGGATGTGAGAGAAGCAGTCGAAGTGACCGTGAAGGAGGCGCTGCAGAAGGGCTACATTAAGACCCAGTGGCAGGCATACTTCATGGTCAGGGCGAAGCACTTCCTAAACGAGCTCGGAGTTCCAGACGGTAAGCAGCGGTTTATCGAAAAGTTGGAGTGGGAAAGAGCCCATTACTCCTTACAGGGCTACGACCAAGAAATCCACCTTGACCGCTGGGGATGGACAGAAGTCTCGGGTCACAACTACCGAACTGACTACGACTTGAGAAGGCACATGGAGCACAGCGGTGTCGACATGGAGGTCTTCAGAGAATACGACGAGCCCGTGATGAAAGAAACGATTGTTGTCGAACCCGTGTTAGCCACGATTGGACCTATCTTCAAAAAGGACGCCCAAAAGGTGGCAGCACTCCTCTCAAAAGCCGACCCCAAGAAAGTTGAAAAGATGCTCAAAGAAAAAGGCTACTACATGGCAGAGACGTTCAAACTCCTGCCCGAACACATTAACATCGTCCGCAAAAAAGTGGAGGAGAGGGGAAGACGATTCATCCCCCACGTCGTCGAGCCCAGTTTTGGGATAGACAGGCTGGTTTACGTAGCCTTGGAATACGCCTACGACAGGCGAGAGGACAGAACGCTTCTAAGGCTTCCGCGGGAACTCGCCCCAGTACAAGTAGGAGCGTACCCCTTAGTCAGCAAGGATGGCTTGCCAGAAAAGACGCAGAAGCTACGCAGGATGTTGATGGAAGAAGGCTTCACGGTAGAGTACGACGAGGCTGGCTCAATCGGAAGACGCTACGCCCGAGCCGACGAAGCTGGCACACCCCTCTGCATCACCGTCGACTACCAAACGCTGAAAGACAACACCGTAACCATACGAGACCGGGACTCGTGGAAACAAGTCCGCGCAAAGATAGAAAACCTGCCTCAAAGCTTGCGCGCTTACTTCAGCCACAAGACAGAGCTCGAAGACATGGGAGAGAGCCTATAAAACCCGCACCGTGTTTCGTTAGATTTTTTAATGCATACGCATATCTACTGTTGTGCCTGCAAGGGCGTTTCCTGAGGCGGGAAAATTGGTTCTCCCAGTAGAGACAGAAGAACGCGTAAAACGAAGAGCACTCAGCGCTTGCCAAGATCACCTACGAAAAGTGCTGGAGATTGGGCGCAAAGTCCCCCAGATGGTTGATTGCTTCGCGAGCGGCGACAAAGAAGCGGCGAGGCAGGTTTTCACCGAGATAAGGAAAGCCGAAGAAGAGGTGGATAAAGCAAGACGTATGGTCTCTCAGGAACTTGCCCAAATAGGCGCCATACTCATAAACCGAGAAGACTTTTTACGCTTCACAAACCTAGCCAGCGAAATCGCAGACTTCTGCGAGGGCATCGCTTTCTGGCTGCTCTCCATCATGGAGCGAGGATGGAAAGTGCCCTCGGACATCAAGAAGGATTTGGGGAAACTTGCAGACGCCACGTTGGACAGCGTCATAAAACTCAGAGAAACGGCTATCACACTTTCCTACGGCTCGGAGAAGACTCTGGAGAAAGCTAAGGAGGTTGAAATGGCGGAACGAGTGGTAGACGAAGTTTACCGAGAGTTGGAGGTCAAAATAATCAACAGCAAACTAGAGATTCCAGCCATGCTCCTTCTTAGGGACATAACTCAACTCCTCGAAAACGTAGCCGACAAAGCCGAAGACGCTTCAGACGCAGCACGCATACTGTCCTTCGCCATATAACAATCTCGAGGCTGAGATGAAATGAAACAGCCCATCAAGGTGGAATTCATCGAAAACTTTCTCGTCGTCTGGGACTCCGCGCAGAGCTCAGAACTCTATAAAATGGGTTATTACGGCAAGCCCCTAGGCATACCTAAGCCGAAAATAGCCGAATTCAACGTTCCCCTCGTCTTAGACCTCATGGAAGGACTCTACCTCGCCGAGAACAAAATCATAGAAGTCAGAGAAGGCACGAAAAAGAAGAAAGTGGGGTTAGACAAGCTCAAGCAGAGAGCCCGCAAATTGTACGACGAGTTTGACCTGAAATACGCCGTCTACCGGGATTTGAGAGAAAACGGCTTCATCGTCACTCCGGGCATCAAGTATGGCTGCGATTTTGCCGTCTACAAGCATGGACCAGGCGTTGAGCATGCGCCCTACATGGTGTCGGTGAAGAAAGGCGAAGACGAAGTAACGGCAACGGAGATCGTAAAGGTTGGAAGACTTGCTACGACCGTGCGCAAAAGGTTCATCGTCGCTGTTCCCGACCTCGAAACAGAGAAGGTTCAATACTTAATATTCAAGTGGTTCAAGGCGTAGAGTTTGGGTCGTTTCTATGGTTGACGTGGCGGTTGTTAAGGGTCCGAGAGAACTAGCGACTGTGTATAAGGCGGTTGAGCTTGCTGACGGGTTCGAGGGAATAGCTGAGGATTACAGCCGAGCCTTGATAAAGGTGAACTTCATCTCGACCAAAACCTACGAAACAGGCGTGACGACCGACCCCCTCGTGGTGGAGGGCTTAATTCACAAGGCTAGAAAAGTTTTCGACCAAGTCTTCGTCGTGGAGTCGGACGCGAGCATGACAAACGCCGACAAAGCCTGCGAAATCACGGGAATGAAGGAAGTCTGCGAGAAGACCGAAGTCAGGTTTCTTAACTTGAGAAGGGAGAAAGACAGGGTTAAGCTGCAGATTCCCGACGCTGAGACGCTTAAGGAGGTTAAAGTGCCGCGAATCGTCGTCGAATCGGCTGTAATCAACGCTGCAAAAATGAAGACCCACAGCGCCACGGGCGTTTCTCTTGGGTTGAAGAACATGTTCGGACTCTTGCCCGAGAAGACGAAGTTCAAGTACCATCTCAGAAACATCAGCAAGGTCGTAGTGGACATAAACTCGGTGCTAAAGCCCCAGTTCACCGTAATCGACGGCTTCTACGCCCTCGAAGGACCCGGACCCACATCTGGGACTCCCGTTAAGATGGGTTTACTCGTTGCTGGAAGAGACGTCGTGGCAGTGGATGCAACAGCTTGCAGGGTGATGGGCGTAGACCCTGCCGAAATCTACCACATTAAGAGGGCTTACGAGAAGGGCTTCGGCGAAATGGATGAAGCAAGAATTAACGTGGTTGGTTCGAAGGTAGAGGAAGTTAGAAGACGGTTCAAGAGAAGCTAAGAAACGCTTAAAAGAGCCCGAACAACTAGTGTCACCAACGAAAAGGAGTGATAAGCGATGCCCACTCACGGTTCACTCTCGAAAGCAGGCAAGGTGCGTAGTCAAACCCCTAAAATACAGCACACCCCAAAGAAGAACTCCGTTCCCAGAATTCGGACTAGACGTAACTTTGAGAAACGCATAATTCTACAACGAAAAGCGGGTCAAAACTGGGGTCGATAAGGGTACTGCAAACCTTTTTACAGCATTCTTGATATCTTTTGTCTATGCTTTACGCCGACCTAATTCTGACAAATGGCAATGTAATCACCATGAACTCTGACCAGCCGAGAGCCCAAGCCATGGCGATAAAAGATGGAAAACTCGTCGCAGTCGGCAACAATAGGCTAATTCTCTCCTACACAGGTGGAGACACCAAAAAAATCAACCTCGAAGGCAAGACTGTCGTTCCCGGGTTCATCGACGCACACGTGCACGGCGCATCCCTTGGGCGAAGCTTATCACAAGTTAATCTGCGTGACGTAAAATCGATAGAGTACATTCAGCGAGAAATCAAGCAGTGGGCGGAAAAAACTCCGAAGGGTAGATGGATAATTGGGCGCGGGTGGGACCAAGACAGGCTCAGAGAACGGCGGTATCCTTCACGCCTCGACCTAGACCAAGCCACATCCGATCACCCTGTTGTTTTGATTCGGGTGTGCGGACACATTGGAGTAGTTAACTCAGAAGCCTTGAAACTTGTAGGAATCACGAAGGAAACAGAATTGCCCAGAGGCGGGTACATAGATAGAGACTCGCTTGGTAAGCCCACGGGCATCCTGCGTGAAAAAGCCCTCGACCTCGTTCTCGACATTCTGCCCAAGCCCATCGAAGAAGACGTTGAACGAGCATGTCTGTTAGCTTGTCAGAGAATGGTGGGAGAGGGCATAACCACTGCTCACTGGATAATCAGCTCGGAGTCAGAGATGCGTGCGCTTCAAAAGCTGAAGGAACGCGGAACGCTTCCACTGCGCATATACGCGTTAATACCTGTTGAATGTGTTGACAGCCTCATCGAGTTGGGTTTGCCCATAGGTTTTGGTGATGACAAAATCAAGTTAGGCAGCGTCAAGATATTAGCAGACGGCTCGCTAGGGGCGAGGACAGCAGCACTTAAAGAGCCTTTCAGCGACGCCCCAGACACGAAAGGAATGCTCCTCTACTCTCGAAAACGGTTGGAGAGACTCGTCGAAAAGGCGCATGAAGCGAACCTGCAGCTAGCCATCCACGCCATAGGCGACAGGGCAGTAGAAGTGGCGTTGAACGTCTTGGAGAAAGTGCTCCGAAAGAAGCCGAGAAAAAATCACCGTCACCGTCTGGAACACGTTTCCGTCGTCAACCCGAGGCTGATAAAGAAGATGAAAAAACTCGGCGTCGTCGCCTCGGTGCAGCCTCACTTCATAGTCTCCGACTTCTGGATAACAGAACGCCTGGGAAAAGCCAGAGCACGATGGGCTTACGCCTTCAAGAGCCTCTTAAAAGCGGGAATAGTCGCTATGGGGGGTTCTGACGCTCCAGTAGAGCCTGTCAGCCCCATTCTGGGCGTGTGTGCTGCGGTTGCGAGAAAAACGTCGCCAGAAGAGCGGTTGACTTTGGACGAGGCTCTGCGTCTCTACACCGTAAACGCTGCTTACGGGTCTTTTGAAGAAAACGTTAAAGGCTCGATAGGTGAGGGCAGACTTGCCGATTTGGCGGTGCTTTCCCATGACCCCTACAGAACCACGCCTGAAAAAATCAAAGAGATAAAGGTGGAGATGACCATCGTCGGCGGCAGAATAGTCTACACCAGAGAGCAGTGATTCGCAGCTACATCTTTATTTTCAAGCATAAATGCATAGTTAGATGAAACCATCATGAACAGGGAAGCTTGTCGCCAAATCATCGAATACTTGATGAAGATTCCTAAGCCCACGAAAGAAGACATCAACATAGTCAAGATGAAAGTCGCTGGCGAGCAGGGCTTAGCATGCGTCATTCCCAACTCGGAGCTCATACGCTGCCTAAAACCCCACGAAAGACCCAAACTTCTGCCCGTGCTCAAACGAAAAGCCACACGCACCATCTCCGGCGTCACAGTAGTAGCCGTGATGACGAAGCCGTTTCCGTGCCCCCACGACGATCCATGCACCTACTGCCCAGGCGGGCCTTCGCAAGGAGTCCCGCAGAGCTACACTGGACATGAACCAGCGGCTATGAGGGGCATCCAAAACCAGTACGACCCACACATGCAAGTAGAGAGCCGCATAAAACAGCTAAAAGCGATTGGCCACGCAGTCGACAAAGTAGAACTGATAATTATGGGCGGCACTTTCCCAAGCACACCAGCAGACTATCAAGAAAACTTCATCAAAGGATGCTTAGACGCGTTCATCGGAGCTAAGACACAAAGCCTCGAGGAGGCTAAGAAGCTCGCTGAGACCAGCAGGGTTCGCAACGTGGGCATCACGGTCGAAACTAGGCCCGACTGGGCAAAGAAGGAACATGTAGACCGTATGCTGTCCATGGGTGTGACTCGCGTGGAGCTCGGAGTGCAGAACGTTTACGACGACATCTACCGCCTCGTCAAAAGAGGTCACACTGTTAAAGACGTGGTTGAAGCCACACGCGTCTTGAAAGATTCGGGGTTGAAGGTGGTTTATCATCTCATGCCTGGCTTGCCCGGGTCCAGCTTTGAGAGGGACCTGGAAGGGTTCGAGAGGGTTTTCACTGACTCCGACTTTAAGCCTGACATGATTAAGATTTATCCGTGCCTCGTTTTAAGGGGCACACGGGTTTACGAGTGGTGGAGGAGAGGCGAGTACACTCCATACTCCACGGAAGAGGCAGTTCGACTTGTGGCTGAAGTGAAAAAAATGGTTCCGCCGTGGGTTCGTATAATGCGGGTTCAACGGGACATTCCAGCCCGCTTGGTCGAAGTAGGGGTCAAGAAGAGTAACCTTAGACAGCTTGCGCTGGAAAGATTAAGGCAGGAGGGAAGGCGATGTCGTTGCATAAGATGCCGCGAGGTCGGTCACCGATGGCTCGAAGACAAGGCTAAGCCCGACCCAGAAGACGTTCGAATCCTCTCCACACGCGAGAAAGCCTCTGAAGGCGTTGACGTGTTCGTTTCCGCCGAAGACCCCGTCAACGATGTTCTCGTGGGGTATTTACGACTTCGCATTCCCTCAGGAGAAGCTCACCGACCCGAAATACTGTCTGAGCCCTCTTCGATCGTGCGTGAACTTCACGTGTATGGTTCTCTTGTTCCAGTTGGCAAGCATGTGGCTAAGGCGTGGCAGCACAAGGGTTACGGCGCCGTCCTCCTATCGGAGGCAGAGCGAATCTCTATAGAGGACTATGACCGAAGAAAAGTTTTGGTTACGAGCGCCCTCGGAACGAAGCAGTATTACAAGCGGTTCGGCTACGACTATGATGGCTCTTATGTTTCTAAACTCGTAGGGACTTGATGAATAGAGGCTTAATTAGCATGCCTCCTTCCCCAATCTATCCCATTCCAGACTCTTTCATGAAAATAGTACGCAATACTCGTGTAGACGTTGCTTACAATCATAAACCCAAGCGCAGCGTCAACTCTTCCAGTGAGCAGGTAAATCGCAGCAAAGTCTAACAGGATAATCAACACTCTGTAAGTCACTGCTTTGGCTAACGACCTACGCCGATGTTCTTTAAAATCAAGCTCTTTCATGATTCATCCTCTCTCCGCAATTCTGT
>CAZJAQ010000021.1:0-22192 GCA_964544285.1 uncultured Candidatus Bathyarchaeia archaeon | reverse complement strand
TCTTCAGAAAGAAGAAGGCCACAAAAACCAAAGCCTAAATCCTTTTTTATCCATTTTTCCAAGAGCAAAAATCTGAGTAAAATCATCTTTTAAGCCTATTTCCAGGATATTTTTCTGAAATAAACGAAAATCAAGTCTTTACGCCGATAATTTAAACCGATATTTGAACGTATCCCGGGCTACCATTGCGCCGTGGACAGGTCGAGGTTTAAATTCTCGGTTTCTGATACGTCTGGAAAAAATTGACATATTATTCAGAACGATGGATAAGTTCAAGTGTTAAGTTGAATTGCTATTATCTTTCCGAACTCTCGGCATTTAGAAAACTCTCCTTCTACAATGGGACCCTTAGATCCTTGAACCGCTATTGAAAGTCTTGGAGCTATCTGCTTTAAGCCGGGCACCTTTTCGTTTATTCTCTTCTCCATTTTCTTCGCTGCCTTTTCAAAGAAACCTTTCCCTAAGTATGTGTCAAAAACAGCGAAATGTTTTCCATCCAAGTTCAGTTTCTCTAGCTTGTCGATAAACTCACTTACGCTTTTAGTTGGCCCACCATAGTGATTCGGAGAACCTATCAAAATCACATCATAATCAGCTATCTTGTTGAGGTCAACTTCCTTAAGTTCATTGAGCACAGTTACTGCTCCTTGAACTTCTCTGATACCCTCCATAATTGTTTCCGCTACACGTTTGGTGTTACCATACTTCGACTCATAAACGACAATTACCTTTACCATTATGATGACCTATTACTATGTCTTCTGCCCGAGTTTTAGATTTGTTGGTCAGTCAGCACTTTACATAAAAGACGAAAACCGAGAGAATTTAAGCTTATCTTGTAGAAAACTATGGTGCGGGGGTTAGGTTTAAACATCGGTTTAAATTCTCGGAATTTCTATAAGACGAGCGATTCAACATTTCCTTTGAAGGGTTTGACTTGACCAATAGAAGTTCAAAACTCTCTTAGGCCTAACAACAAACCACTAATATCATAGATGAAGGGACATTATTTGTCGGTTGCTTTGCTTTTAACCTTCAGACTCCGTTTGTATTCTTCCATGTCCAATTCGAGGAAGATTTCTCCCATTGTTCCCTTGCCCATAAATTGTCTAAAATGATGGCGTTCATACAGCCGTCTAGCATCTGGGCTAGCTGTGGATGCCTCAATCCCTACTGCACCTTTATCTAAAGCATCTTTTATTGCTCTTCGCAGAAGTTTGGAGCCAACGCCTGTATTACGGAATTCAGGAGCCACATAGAAGCAAGTGATAAACGAATTCAAGCCACCATCAATTATGTCTTCATGCATAACTTGATGAATAAAGCCTATTACTTTTCCTTGTTGATCTGCTACAAGTAGTTCTTTCTTCCTAATGGCTCGTTTAATGGATTCTTCTCGTGGGACCTCCCAATTAAGCCACATCGCAATAGATTTTTCGATGGCCGAAATGTCTTTGTTATCTGCCTGCCGGATTCTGATCGATTTTGACAACCCACACTAAAGCCTCCTTGATAACTGATTCTACAATTGTGCCATTGCTATTAAATAGTTGCTATTCTGGGGCATATTCTCCAGAAAGAGCGGAACAGCATATCTTGAGCCAATATGAACGCTCTGCTACAGATCAAAAACCGAGAATTTAAACGTCGACTAGAAAGTTTGGTGTGGGGGGAGGGATTTGAACCCCGATATTTAACCAATATTTGAACCTATTCAATCTTGGCGGGCCCGAGTAGATTCAAATCCTCGTTTAAATTCCCCATGTTAAACATTGTAACTAGGACCAATAGCGATGATTCTTTCATGTATTGCCAGACATGCCAAAGTCCGCACTTAAGGTTCTCGAGATCGCAGGCACGTGGGTCTGAGCGAAAACACGAGTTCAAATATTCTCCAGGCTACCATGAAACCTTAGTTGGGCAAGCTTTTGAACTCCCCCTTTTAAATAGTTGAGGAAGCCCTTCGGCTATTAGACAGTACATGCTGCTTATGTCTAATGATGAACCCGATTGAAGATTCTTCCACAAATCTTTAATACTAAGACGGAAAACACCAAATGATGTACGTCGTTAAAAAACTTGTATTGATAGTGGCTTTAGCCGTTGTTCTGATAGGCATGTTTACTTTGGGGTTCAAAATTCAACGCGTGAAAGGCGAGACCATTGTAAGTGGGTACATATCAAGCGACACTATATGGACTTTAACTGGTAGTCCCTACATTGTAGCTGGAGATGTAATAGTAGAAACTGGAGTAACATTAACAATAGAGCCAAGCGTGCTAGTTAAATTCATTAGCGGCAAAAACCTTGTAGTGGATGGGAGACTGATAGCTCAGGGAAACGCGACACACAAGATAATATTCACAAGCAACAACACAACACCAGCACCAGGGGATTGGGGAAGCATAATTTTTAGAGGATCTATGTTGCTTATGGACTATATCTATGTGGAATATGCCTCTACTGGTCTAACACTTGAATCCACAGCAAACATATCCAACAGCATCATTTCAAGATGCGTTACAGGTCTTTACGGTGGAATTTCTTACGCTGAAAATCTTACGATAAAACAGAACACAGGTAAGGGCATCCATTTTTTGGCGGATTATGGGATTACTCATATATTTAAGAGAGTTGAAGTGTCAGATAACGGTGAAGAAGGGATATACGCCTGTGAACCTTTCCTTCTTCAGGACTCCAGAGTTTTGAACAATTCTCGGGGAATTTATGTTTTTTCTGGGTATTCCACTGTTCAAGACAGCATGGTGTCGTGGAATAGAGGTTATGGGATTTATGGTGTCTATAACGTTACAAATAGTGAAGTTTCATACAACCAAGGAATCGGAGTCCACGGGTACTCGGGACATATTACTAGATGCGATATTACAAATAATCAAGGGGGTGGAATCAAGGCAGCGGACGAAACACACTTCTGCAACATTTTTAATAATACGGGATACGACGTTCGAACTGGGTATGCTGATTGTAACGCTACTTGTAACTGGTGGGGCACCACTAATGAAACTTTGATTCAGGAACGTATCTATGACTACTATGATGATTTTGATCTCGGTAAAGCCTTCTACAAGCCATTCTTGCTTTCACCGTACTTCGTCACCATAGAAGAAAAGATTTTTTACGTTGGTATATCCAGTAACTCAACTATTGCAAATTTCCGCTTCGATCAGGTAGGCAAGTATGTATCCTTTGAAGTTACTGGACCAAATCAAACTGCTGGCTTTTGCAACATCTCAATTCCAAATGAACTACTTTGGGGAGATTTTTCAGTCTATAAGGATGAATCTCTCCTAATGAAAGGTGTGGATTATACTGAGGTATTTAATGGCACCCATTACAATTTTCACATTACTTACTCTCATACCACTCATACGATCAAAATCATAGGCACTGAAGTGATACCCGAGTTTTCTCCTTTGCTTATTTTACCATTGCTCATGATAGTAACGCTGCTGGCAGTTATACTCTGCAAAAGCAAACAGTCACAGTAGCTGCCTCAAGCATCCATAAAATCTCATTTAAGCCTCAATTTCTGAACATTTTTCCAGAAAGAAAAGAAATTCGGGCCGTAACCCTCATAAAACCGATGTTTGAGCCTATTTAAGGCGCTTTTGTTGAACACACCACTTTTAGTTTGTTTTTGGCGGGCCCGCTGGGATTTGAACCCAGGATCTCCGGCTTAGAGGGCCGACGCGTTCTCCGGCTGTGTATGAAGCATCCGTACTACGCCACGGGCCCCGCCGATACACACTACAAACAGTATGCGAAAATATAATTCTTTCATAACTCTACGGGGCATAGAATATTACTCTATAAAGTATTTATATGAGGTCAAGGCTTAAATCCCGCTTGCTTAATACTTATATATGGGGGAAGGCTGTGTCCGAAGTCTACCAAATACCGATTCCCCTGATTAACTACCTTCATCTCATCGAGAAGAAGAAAAGTCCCTACTACGATTTGGTACGCTACCTCATTTCTGACATGGAGAACAAGGCTAAGAGCGGTCAGCTTCCCCACGAAGTCATCTACACGATTAACCCGAGACGATTGAAGGAAGAAATAGAGGAGCAGATTCCGAGCGAGAAATTGACTACCATAAACATCAGCCGTACTATACTGGCTCTTTTGTACGGAAGCAAATTGCAGAGGGATGAAGATTATTACGTCACCACGAGCTCGGGCGGACGCAAGAACTACCACATCAAAGTAAACAGCACCATTCTGTCAAACCTTCGAATGCGTCTCTAACGCTTTTTATTCTATGAAAATTGCTGGTCTGTATGGTTTTGCTTGTTGAGAGCGGCTTTTTGGGTCGTATCGCTTAGGGTCATCTTCTGCGTGAACTTCGGTTTTCGCGTTTAGTTCTTGCTCTAAGAAACTTGCAGCTTCCCTCAATGCTGTTGTCTCATCCAGTGTTCCAACTAAGAGCAGCTTCTCCTTTCTCTCCCGTCCTGTTCGATTAATCTCGTCGACTATTTGAGACGCAAATTTGGCGACTTTCTTAGCCATCGTCTTCATCTCTCCGTCTTTCATCAGCTCCTTCATCAAATTCCCTTGGTTAACATGTTTTTTCTCCAGAGACATTTTCAGTGCGTTTCGGTATGCTTTCCATTTCCATGGGGCTGCGGTGTAGTAGCATATTTTTTGCGGGGTCATTTTTGTTGTATGCATTATGCTCACCGTGTCTTTAAGCGCTGATTTGATTAGTGTTTCACTCTCTTCGGCATTGTGGTTGACTTTGCTTTCGTCGTATTCTGGGCATTCAGCCAAGGAGATGAAGCCTTTCGCACCCGTTCTGTTCCAGATTTCTTCGCACAGATGTGGCGTGAAAGGCGCTAGTAATCGCACCCAAGTTTTTAGGGTTTCTAACAGAGCTTTAGAGTTCATGTTGCCTTTCCTTCGGGTGTACCAGCGGAAGTCGTTCCAAACTTCAAAGAAAGCGTTTTCTACAGCGGTACGAGTCTTCAGCACTTCCATGCTGTCGGTGACTAGCTTAATTTTATGCTGTAACACGCTGAGCAACCATTCTTCAAGCTGTCCTGTCTTCTCGTCTTTTGCTTCTGAAATTATGGCGTCAGCTAGTCTGTAGAAGGATTCAAGCTTGTTTTTTACGTCTCGAACGTTTTCGCTCCTCCAGTCTGGGTCGTCCATGCTCTCAGCGCCCAACAGCAGTGCGCATCGTGTCGAGTCAGCACTGTATTCTTCTATGGCGCTCCGTAAAGTGACGAAGTTTCCCTTCGATTTCGACATTTTCCTTCCCTCAATCATCAGCATGCCGTTGGCGCCTATCATTCGTGGCCAGTGTTCGGGTAGGAAGAGGGCTACGTGTTGGAATAGGAAGAAGGTGAGGTGGTTGGGTATCAGCTCCTTTGCAGAGTTTCGCATGTCCACTGGATACCAGTACAGGAATTCGTTTCGCATCGACTGCAACACTTGGGTGCTCAGCTTGGACTTTCGGGCTACTGCGTCTAAGCTGCCTTCTCCATAGAAGACGTAGTCAAAGACTTCGGGCGTTAGCTGGTCGGGGGCTATGTTGTGTTGTTTGATGTGTTTGTTTATGGTGTAGAAAGCCATGTAGATGGTGGAGTCGCTAAGGGTTTCTATAATCCATTCCTTGTTCCAAGGCAGCGGTGTGCCCAAGCCGCTCTTGCGGGCGCACGGCCAGTCTTTCAGCCAGTCGATGATGCTGAGAAACCATGGGATAGCGGTTTCGGGGTAGATGGATGCCTTGCTGAGGGCTTCTTTAGTCTTGTCCTTCCATGCTGGGTCGCTGTATTTTAGGAACCATTGTCCTTCCAGCGTTTTTACGATGCAGGGTGTCATGCATCTACAGATGACGGGTTGGGGCAAGTCGTGCATGGTTTCTGCGATGTTTTTCTTCTTCAAGTCGTTGATTAGTGTCTCTTTGACTTCTCGAACCGTTTTTCCAGCGTACTCGCCGCAGTTTTCTTTCAAGATTCCGCTGTGGAATTCTTTCTTGTAAAGCAGCTTTGTGGCTTCTTCTGCCTTCGGGTCGAATTGGTCTTTCACGCCCACTTGGTCTACGACTTCTATGGCTGGGTATTCGCCGAATCCTTCTACACGAATCATGGAAATTGGTTTAATGTTCTTCACCAATGTAGGCTGGATGCCGAATTCCTTCAGAACACTAGGAGTTTGCTGCAAATCCTTCAACGCCAACCAGTCGACTGGAGCATGAGCTGGAACGCTGTAAACCACCCCAGTTGCGTGTTCTGCGTTGACGAACAACGCTGGCAGAATAGGTAGCTGTTTTCCAACCAGGGGGTTTGTAACGTTTTTTCCCACAAGTTCCCTTCCTCTGAAACGACGAATCATGGTGATTTTTCGTTTCTGCTCCTTCAGTTTGTTTGTAGCTGCTTCGCTAATTATCCACTTTTCCTCATCCACTCTTGCCTCCACGTAGTCGGCGTTCGGGTTTAGCCAGATGTTTGTTACACCGTAGATGGTCTCGGGCCGGAAGGTTGCGGCTGGCAGGTATGCGTCTCCGTAGGCGAATTTCATCAGCGTGTACTCCTCTGGCGCGACGCCTTCGCCTTCTTGACGGTCGTGGTCGCCTGTTGGGCTTTCGCAGTGGGGGCACCAGACCACTGGGTGGGTTCCTTTGACGACGTATCCTTTTTCGCGTAGGCTCTTGTATTGCCATTCGATGAACTTGCTGAACACAGGCGATGTTGTGTGGAACTCTCTTCTCCAATCGATGGAGAACCCTGTACGTTTTACTGTGTTTCTGTTTTCGTTAGTGTAATACGAAGCCATGTAGACTGGGTCGACGAATTTTTTCAGCTCTTGTTCTGAGACGCCGTCGACTTCTCGCAGTGCCTTGATGAATTCTTCGTCGCCTAGCTTTACGCGTTCGCTCGCGCCCGCTATGGTTTGTCCAGTCCAGTGCCACGCCCATGGAAACAAGACGTTGTAGCCCTGCATGCGCTTGAACCTTGCATAGGCGTCCACTCGCGTTGCCGTGAAAGCGTGTCCAACGTGGACTGGTCCGTTGGCGTATGAATATGGGAAAGTTACGAAGCATTTCTTCCTCTTAGGGTCTGGGTTGGCTTCGAAAATTTTGGCTTGTTCCCAAGCTTTCTGCCATTGGGCTTCGATTCGGTGTAAAAGTTCCATGAAAGCTTCTGGATTAGGTTGGGCAGTATAAAAGGTTTTGTCAGTGTCTATTGAGGTATTGATCCCTCATGTTTGGCACCAACTACACATCTGTGTATTGAAGCTTTTATCTATTTCGTCTTTTCCTTCAACTGCTTTCTTAATGTTTCTTCGGCTTTTCGAATTGCTTCATCTAGTTTGTTGACTTTGGCTCCGCCTCCTTGGGCGAATTCTGGTCTGCCGCTGCCTCCGCCGCCTAGTACTTTCGCTGCTTCGTTTGCGATTTCTCGTGCATCCACACCTCTCATTATGGCTGCTTTTCCAGCCATCACCACAATACGAGCAGTTTTTTCCTCTTTGCCATAAAACAGAGCCACTGCGTCAGCTTCTTTCTCTGTTAGTTTGCTCGCGGTTTTTATCATGCGGTCAACGTTCATTGGATCAAACTCTTGTATTACAAGTTTTTCGTCGCTGATTTCTTTGGTTACGGCTTTTTGTTCTATCCCCTTTCCGCTTTCAAGCGCTGCAAGCTCTTCGACGAGGCGTTTATTCTCGCTGCGGATGTCTTTCCACTCTTTTAGGAGTCGTTGAGTGGTGGGCAGAATCTTTTCTAGGGGCGCGTTTAATGTTTCGGATAGCTTCTGAAGTATTCTTTCCTTCTCTTGGCTGGCTTCAACCGCGTAATGTCCTGTGCTGTAGACTATTCGTTCTACGCCGTCTTGAATTCGTTCTGTGTGGAGGATTTTGATGAAACCGATTTCGCCCGTGTTCCTCACGTGAGTGCCTGCGCATGCTTCGACTTCCCAATCGCCCGCTTTGACCACGCGGATTTCTTTTCCCGGCACTGCGCCGCCTTGGTAGAGTCTAAAGCCATATTTTGCCTCAGCCTCGTCTCGTGGTAGCCATTGGGTTTCGACTGGAATCATGTCGATTACCGCTTGGTTTGCTAGGAGCTCGATTTTGTTTACCTCTTCAGGCGTTAGCCTCTGATAGTGGGTTATGTCCAGCCTTGCCTGCTCAACGTTTTTCTGGGTGCCTGTCTGCCAAACATGTTGACCCAGAACCCTTCTAGCAGCCCCCATGACAAGATGCGTTGCTGTGTGAGCCCGCATGAGATAGCTTCGCCTCTCCCAGTCTATTTGTCCCTTGACTTTTTCGCCCTCCTTTGGAACAGCACCTTTCAAGACGTGGATAATGACTTTACCGACTTTCTGAACATCTACGACTTCGGCTTTCTTTCCGTCAAACTCCAAGACTCCTTTGTCCGCTGGTTGTCCTCCGCCCTCTGGGTAGAAAATCGTCTCTTTGAGAATTACTTGGTTGTTGTCTAAAACCCGTAGCACTCTGGATTCGAAACTGGCTTGGTATGCGTTTTCGTAGTAGAGCATGCGGGTTTCAGGCAAGTCTTCGACGAGACTGAGCCTCGGGTCGACAGTCATCTCTTTTGGAGGTGCTTGAAGGTGGCGTTCAGCGACCATCTTGTAGAAGTCTTCTGGAGCCTCTACCCTCATGCCTTCCTTAGAAGCACTTTCACGCACCGCCTCAGGGGGAAGCCCGTGGGAATCGTAGAGTTCAATAAGAGTTACGGCAGGAATTTGCCGCTTCCCCTTCGCCCTCAACTCTTGCACAATCCGCGAGACCAAGGCTTCACCCCTCTTTAACGTGTCTTCGAACTTCTGCCTCTCCACCGAGAGCATCTCTAGGATTTCGCCACGCATCTCCTCGAGGTGGGGAAAGTCCTTGGACCATTCATCTATCTGGAGGTCTATTATGTCCTCCAGCTTGTCCTCGATGCCCAACGCTTTCAGCAGACGGTAGGTGCGGCGAATCAGAAGGCGTGTCAGGTATCCTTCTTGGACGTTGGAGGGCACGACTCCTTCAGCGAGCATGAAGGCTAAGCTTTTCGTGTGATCTGTCGCAGCAAAGACATTCTCTATCGGCTGAAGGAATGCAGCAAGCTGCGAAGTCGTCATGCCAACATGTTCTGCAGCTTTTTCCCAAATGGCTCCTCTTTCGGCGGATTTTTCGAGGTTGAAAGCGCCCGAAAACTTCGCCACTTCAGCCAACAAGTCATAGTCGACAGGCTCTATTCTCGCCATCTTGAAAACGCTGTCAAGGATTGGTCCGTAGATTGTGTGGAACCCACTCACGGCGCCTTGCGAAAGCCATGCGTAACGTTCAATCCCGTAGCCCGTGTCCACGGTTCGGATGGGCAACTCCACGAATTCGCCGTCGACAACTCTAAACTTCATAAAGACTAGAGTGGCTACTTCGAGTCCTCGCACAACAGTCTCCAAGTCTGGACCTGCGTTTCCGCCGCCACTCCAAACGTGCTCCTTGTAAATCACCTCATCAGAGGGTATTCCAAGCTCTTTCGTGACGAATTCATGATGGTACCTGACTGTCTCGTCTTTCCAGTAAACCTCCTTGTCGGGATAGTTGAAGGCATGGTGCCCTCCCATCTCGAAAATTGTCCCGTGCCTCCCAAAAGTCGGCCCAGTGTTGTCGACGTCGACCAAGCGAATGCAGGGCTGACTGATAACTAAGGGGTTTGCGGGCGGCGGAACTATCCCATTCGTCACGTAGGGCTGGAAGTCGACTATGCTGGCGCTCGTGAGGTATAGGTCGTCGCGCCACCGAGCCACTACGGGATAGGGCTTCATCCTCTTATGCCCACGTTTCTCGAAGAAAGATAGGAAAGCCTCACGCATCTCCCGTACATTGTAAGGCTTTCGAGTGGGCGGGTTGCCGATGAACGAGTATAATGCACATCCCTTAGAAGTAGCCTCTCCGCAGGTTTCCATGTCAGGAACTGCTGTCCAAAAATACTCGCCACACTTAGGGCAAAGCTTCCTAACGTAGCCAAGCTCGTCGAAGAAAGGAACATGATATTCCGATTCTGGGAACCTTTTCTTCTTAATCACCCTTCAACACCCCAAGACTGGTGTGAACTGTCTCACATTAAGTTCTGAGGAATCATTTAAATCATGTGCGGAAACGCCCTGCAGAGAACACACTGGACGTGTAACGAAAGAGAAAACAACGGAGTAAAGAGGCTTATCCGAATAAGGCTCCGAGTCCTTCGAGCGCTGCTTCTTCTTTCTTCTTCTCTTCCTCTTCTGTTTTCTTCTCCTCTTTCTTAGCTTCAGGCTTAGCTTCTCCAGCGGCTGGTGCAGCAGCTGCTGCTACGGGTGCGGCAGCCATCATCGTCGGAGCGGTTTTTATGGCTTCGTCAATGTTGACTCCTTCTAACGAAGCGACAAGAGCTTTCACTCTAACTGGGTCGGCGTTAACTCCCGCAGCGTTCAACAGTTTCGTTAGGTTTTCTTCGTTTACTGGTTTTCCTGCGTTGTGTAAGAGCAGCGCGGCATAAACGTATTCCATGTTTCATTCCACCTCTTACCTTTTTTACACTCTTCCTTTTCAACCTTTCTGACCTGTTTCCTTAACCTTATCTGGCTTGGTTTTTAAGCTTAGCATCTGCATGTAAGCTTTCCTTAATATATCCCTAATCGTTTCCTCGGTGGGTATGTTCTCGTTTACGCTCAGCTTGTAAGCCTCTTGATGGGCTTTTTGAAGTAGTAGCCTAATGTTCTCGGGTATGGTATAGGCGCTGTTCACCGATAGGTAGAAGGCGGTTTTGTAAGCTTCTTCAACCTCCCTCTTTGTTGCTTCTATGTCCAAGTGCAGCTGGTCTTCAGAGATAATCATTCCATCGTCATATACTGCTTTCAGAGAAAGCCCGGCTTCGACTGGTTTTATGCCCAGCTTCGACAGTACAGCGGCTAAACGTTCCGAGATTATTTCGCCCTTCTTCGCCACCAACGTGTCCTTGTTTATCCAGACACTTCCAGACTCTATGCGTGTCTTCAAGCCCACCGCACCCAACTGGCTGATAATCGGTCCCGGCGGCTGTCCGGTGTTTCCCGCTGGGACAACTACATCGAAGGCAGCTACGTCGCCGGCTTTTGCCGTAGTTTTAACCTTGCTCCTTTCCAAGAGTAGAACGAGCTTGAAAGGATTAAGATCTGTGAACAGGAAAATCTTCGAGCCAGTCAGATGGTCTTTAAGTTTGTCCAAGTTTGGCTTGTTCTTGGATTCGTCGAGGGCTCGCTTTACGAGAGTATTTTTAATTACTCTGAGATGGGCGTCGTTTTGCAGTTTCTTTCGAAGTTCTTGCAGTTGAGCAGCACGTACTTTCTGCAAATCAGCCAAGGCGATGACTTTGTACTGTCGTATGACGTTCTCTATCTCTTCGACTTCTTTGGCTTTTCGTTGCAGTATTTGGCGCTGCTCAGTCATTCCATGTTCCTTCTACAGTTTGAGTTTAACTGGTTTGCCCATGGTGGTTTTCAAGCAGATTGTCCTAATGTTTTTGAGGCCTCTTTTAAGTTTTCCTTCAAGTCTCCTTACCACTGTCATTATGTTTTCGGCGATTTCCTCGTCTTTCATGTCCTCTGTACCTATTGCAAGTTGAAGAATCGGTTGGCTCTTTAGTCGAAGGTTCATGGTGTTCCTCCACTTTTCAATCTGCGTTGCCACATCCGCCGTGGGGGGTACAGGTTTCGGCATTTTATCCCTAGGCCCGAGGGTTGCGCCTAAAGTTTTCCCCACAGTAGTCATTAAGGGGGCTTCTGCTATGAAGACATCATAATCGTTGGCCAGCTGTTTTTGGCGTTTCTTGTCGGTGGCTAAGGCTTCCAGTTCTTCTCTGCCTATGACAAGGTCCGCGCCTGCTTTCTTCGCTTTGAGGGCGAGTTCTCCGCCAGCTATTATGCATACCTTTGCTTTCTTGCTGGGAGGATGGGGGAGTTCTATGGTTTCTTGAATCTTTCCTTCGGGCTTTTTCAGGTCAATGTCTCGAAGGTTGATGATTAAGTCTATGGTTTGGTTGAATTTTTTCTTTTCAGACTTTTCTCTAACTTGTTTGACCGCTTCTAGGATGGTCTTTGTGTCCAGCGACATTGCTAGGCCTCGTGCCAAATCTCGTATGGGAGTCCGTTATAAAAAGATTGTTACTGTTCTTTTCCGAAGAGGGAATCGTGTTTGCCTTCGTCTATCTCTCGCTGCACTTCTCGTGGGTCTTTGCCCTCCACAGTGATGCCCATGCTAACGCAGCTGCCCAAAATCTCTTTGGATGCAAGCTTAAGCGACTTGGCTAACAGCTCTGGTCTTTTCTTCTTGGCGATACTGATTACTTGTGCCACGGTTAAGTCGCCCACCTTTTCTTCTTTCGGCTTACTCGACCCTTTCTCAATCTTCAACTCACTCACGATCAGCGCGGAAGTGGTAGGTGTGCCCACTGAAACTTCGAAGGTTTTGGTCTCGGGGTCAACGACGATTTTCACGGGGACTTTCATTCCTGCGTAGTCCTTGGTCAACTCGTTGATTTTGTTCACTATCGCAACAACGTTAACTCCTAAGGGTCCTAGTGCAGGACCCAAGGGTGGTCCAGCGGTTGCTTGTCCACCACTTACGAGCGCGTCTACTGTTTTCTTTTCTACCATGTTTTATGCCGCCTTTGCTTTTTCCACGACTTTCACGTAATCTGCGTGAACTGTTATGGGTAGAGTGAAAGTTGCTTCTAAAAGTTCAAGGGTTACTTCACTCTTCGTCTTGTCGATGCGGGTGATTTTGGCTCTCATGCCCTTGAAGGGACCACTTATAACCTCCACCACATCGTCAACATCCAATTCCTCAATCACAGGCTTGACTACGATGTATTTTTCCACTTCAGAAAAACTCACAATCCCTGGAACCCGAGACTTAACGTGCTTAATCCCAGCGATGGCTTCTTCCACAAAGTGGGGTCCTTCGGCTTCGATGAAAACGTAGCCTTTCAACATCTCGGGAACCAGAACCGCCTTGATGGGTAATTTGCTGCTTTCAATCCTCACCGCAATTAAGTTAGCGACGTTCCTTTCCTGTCCAGCGGTGGTGCGGACGGCGAAGACAGAAGTTGAAGGTGCTTTTTCCTCAGACAATCACAGCTCTCCATCCATCATAGACCCTGGAGGACAAAGGAAATCAGCTTTATCAGGAAGCCAACTAACCCCACTACTACGATGCCGAGTAGACAGATTTTTGTCGATTGCCAAAGCTCCGACCTGCCGGGTTTTGTGGCTAACTTTAACAACCGACTGACCGACTGGAGGAAAGACCTTATACCCAAGGTTTATCGCATTCTCAAAACATCAGTTCTGATATAAAAATAAATCGCAAACAACCACGTCTAAAACCTGCGCTATGCGGTTCTTTCCAGGCTTGGAAGGAAAGATATTTCAACAAAGAACCATCGAAACAGTTAAGGACTTAACGTGCTTAAACTAAAACGCGCAAAATTGAACGCCACAGACAAGAAAATCATAATCAACCGAGTTTGCAGACTTTTCCAACGCGCTAGGGACGTTATTGAGGAGGATGAAGAGTTAGCCCAACACTACGTTGCCACTGCGAGAAGGATGGCAATGGCGTCCAGAGTGCGCATCCCAAGGGAACATCGGCGTCAAGTGTGTCGGGGCTGTAAAAAGTTTATTTTGCCTGGTGTTAACTGTAGCGTGCGTATTCAGCCACGCAGAGAGCCCCACGTAGTTATCACCTGTGGCTACTGTGGCGAACACATGCGGTTTCCAATAAAAATCAGAGAGAAAAGAAGAACATGATTACGCCAAAGATGAAGAGAAGAATAAAGCATGAATTAAGCGCCGAGAAGCCCACTGTTTGGGTGGGAAAGAAAGGGTTTTCTCAAGAAGTTTCGGCAGAAATTGACCGCCAATTGGAGAGAACGGAAATGGTGAAAGTGAAGATTCTGAAGACTGCGATGCAAGAGGATGACGCGAAGACGATTGCGAACCATTTTGCCCATCAAACGGACTCTGTCCTCGTGGAGGTCAGGGGTCACACTTTCATGCTCTACAGAAAAAAGAAGAAGAAATGACAAGTTCCCATGTTAGTAGTCTTTTTGTCCATAGTGGCTGAGGAGTATTACTGCGTCGTAGAGGAATATCTCTCCGTCGTCGTCTATGTCGCAGTTGGGGCTGTAGAGCGGGTCGTCTTCTTGGCTGCCGTAACGTATGAGCAGCTTGACAGCATCATAAAGGTCCACGTCAGAATCCCCATCCACGTCGCCCGGAATAGTGACACAGACTTCGTCGGCGAAAAGAATGTTGTCAGCAGTGCTTGTTTCCGTTGGCAACAGGGTAACGTTTGCGCTTATGGTGTAATTACCCCTCGCAAAGCCCGTGGTGTTCCAAGCAAAGGTTACGGTTACTGAACTCTGTCCTGTAAGAGTGATTGTTTGGGCATGGAGGATGGTGGTATTAGCGTGGATGGTTACGTTGAAGGTTTCTTCGAACAAGCCTTCATTGTGCACTGAGACGTTTACGTCTACCGTGTAGCCTTCACCTACTACGGTTCTATCTGTAGTAACACTGTCAATTGCTAGGTTGTGGAAGGCTTCGCCGATTGTCCTGTTCGTGATGTAAAAGAACGTGGGCAGCCAACGCAGCACGACAGCTTCGATGTTTTCGGGAAAGGGATTAAACCAGTATTTTAACCCGCCCTCCCAAAAACTGTTGGGGTATGGTCCAGGGTGGACCACGCCTTCATAAGTGTCGTTAGTGAAAATCTCACATGTTATGGCATAGACACCAGCGACACCGTACATCCAATCGTCCCATACACCGTAAGTGAAGTAGAGATAGCTCGATTGCTCGTACGGCGTTCCTCCCGTGATGTCCGAGAGGTCTGCTGAAACTTCTATAAACCTAGCCTCGTCTGGAGGCGGGTCGTACGTGTAGCCCCATGGGTAGAGTATTAGCTCAGTGCCAGAATGGAAGCTTATGGCATAAATGAAATCGTGTTCTAAGACGAGGTCTCTTATCGCCTGTGTTTCTGGCTCCGAAAAGGGTGAGGGACCCCTGTAGATTTCAGATTGAGGATAGGGTGATCCAGCTTCCCACATGTAGTCATAGTTTCTGTTCAGGTCGACGCCGCCCACCCAGTCTTCTGCGTATCTGCCGTCAGCGTCGTTGTCTGTTCCTTCCCACCTGATGAACTGTGGGTATTGAGGGTTGGTGTAGTCTATGAGCTGTTCTATGAAGCCGTCTCCATCCTCGTCTTCAGGCGGGTCTTCGTCGACGAAGGGGTCATAGTCTTCGTTCGTCGGGCGAGCATTCTTTCTTTGCCAGTCGTTTTCCTCGAACAAGTCGAAACCGTCGACGTTCAAAGCCACGACAATGTAGATTTCACTGTTGTTGACTAATTCCTTTATAGTTTCATTTAGAGGGTAGTTTGTGGCTGCGTACACGACGAAGTACAGTGGTAGCTCGGCTGAGATTGGCTCGCGAGCATGATGATAACCCACGAAGAAGACTTCGGGTTTAGGCTCTGAGTCGCTTTCGTTTGTTAAGCGCACGCAGTAGATGTCTCGGTTCTGCCAGCTTTTTCCAATTGAAAAGACGTCGACGACGTCTGGGTAGGTTTGGTTCAACGCAAGTAGTATCGCGACGACTTCTGAATAGTTGTGGTAGTCTGTCCAATCTATGGGAGGCAAAGAAACTGGAACATACTTTTCTCCCTCAAGCTCGTCGGAAATTGTCGTCGAAGCCGTTGCTTGCACAATCTTGTCTGAGTGAATGCCAACCAAAACTAGCATACATGTTAGCAGCAGTGTGAGCATTATTCTGTGGAATGTTTGTTTCAACTTCTCCACATACTTGTAATGGTTTAAACTGGAAAATAACACTTCTGATAGCTCGAGTCTGCCTTAAGCGGTCTGTTTTTTCATCAGAACTTCGTAGAAATACCGCGTAACGTCATCGGCCTCGAGGGAGGAAACATGCTTAATCCATTCGATTTGGAAATAGTCTTGGAACAACTCAACGATTTGTTCTTTCTTAAAGTGATTCCAAGCTGGGCCGTTCCAGTAGCTGAAGCACACCATGAAATACGTGCTTTTTGGCTTTAGTACTCTGTAGAGTTCTTCGATGAAAGTGTTTCTGGCGTTTTCTTCTACGTGGTGGAAGCAGCCGAAGTCGAACGCAAACTCGAACTCTTCATTCTTGAAGGGTAGACTCAAGAAGTCGCCCACCAAGAGGTTTGTGTCCACCTCCGCCTCCTTTGCCTTGTCTTTGGCATACTTGACTGCCCCGTCCGATACGTCTAGCGCCGTAACTTTGGAGCCTTGCTTCGCTAGGTAGACTGGGTTGGTGCCCGCCCCGCAGCAGAGGTCCAGAGCCTTGCATGGTTTAACCTTTCCAGAAACGACGAGCTCTACTAACGCTTTTCTGGGCTTGCCCAGCTCCCATGGTAAGCTTTCGGGTCGATAGCGGTGGTATATTCTATCCCAACCAACATCGTGGCGTGAGGACATGGCTGGTCGCTAATGAATAGGCGATTCTACTAGTTGAAAGTTGCTCAGCTTCCAGACTTCACTCTTCTGCTTTCCGAAGCGATACAAAAATAAGGGTGGAGAAATAATGCAGAAGAGGTGATAGAAATGGAAAGACCAGCAGTAATAATCATCGACATGTTAAACGACTTCGTCACCGGCGAGCTACGTGCGGAACGAGCGGGTAGGATAATTCAGCCTCTAAGGAAGCTGGTGGAGGCAGCGAGAAAGCAGAAAATTCCAGTCGTTTATTCGAACGATGCTCACTATCCCGTAGACCCCGAAGTTGTCCACAAGTGGGGAGGACACGCCATAAAAGGCACTCCAGGCGCGGAAGTTATTCCAGAACTCGAGCCTAAAAAAGGAGATTTTGTCGTTGAGAAGAGAACTTACAGTAGCTTCTACGAGACGGGTCTTGAGCCGCTGCTGAGGAGCCTCTACAAGGGAGAGGGCGTGAAAACCGTGATTCTGGGCGGGTTGCACACGAATATTTGTGTTAGGCATACGAGCGCCGACGCTTTTTTCCGAGGCTACAAAATCGTCATAGCCAAAGATGGAGTTGAAGCCTTCACACAAGAAGCTCACGAGGAAGGACTGAAGTATCTGAAAGACGTTTACAACGCTGAAATAAGAATGGTTGATGAGATAATAAAGGAATTCGGAAAAAGCAGCGGTTAAGCCCTAAAAACTGTCTGTTGTGCTCCGCAGTTCCTTGAATGTGGTCTGGAAGGTTTTGTACACGTCGTCAACATGAAGTGTTCGGCGTTTAATCCCCTCTTGAACCACTCCCGCCGCAACGAAAGCGGTGCCTACGATGTCGCTTATGGTGGGGTCTGGAAACGCTATCAATGCCAAGCCCACTTTGATTAACCACGACTGTTTTCCGTTCCGCCAAAGCTTCTTGGTGGCTTTGAGTTCTTCGGCTGTCCCCTTAATTGATTGTGCCAATTCCGCGTAGCTTTCACTCAGTTCATTCAACGAATCGGCTACGGTTTTCATCTCTTCTTTCTTCATCCGCCCCACTCAACCCTACATAATGTGAATGCCCACAGAAAAGCCTTTTACCCCAGAAAGCATTTCAATCGACGTTCCTCTTGAATGAAAGCCGCTGCATTTTTGAAAGATACTTGAAAAATCCCCTCTGTGGTGTGGAGGTTTTTATCGTTAAGGCTTGAAATGCGGGGGCACTCAACAGCCAATTGTTTCCATCGTTGGGTTAGAAAAGCAAAAATATTATCAGCTTTCCCAACGCACTTATCAACCGACAAAAGAGGGTTCAACTTGGAAGAATTCGACGTCATAGTTGCGGGTGCTGGAACAGGAGGCTGCTTAGCGGCTAAGACTGCAGCCGAAGCTGGGCTCCAAGTATGCCTAATCGATGCCAAAGGAAAGGAAGAGATTGGGCGGAAAATCTGCGGAGACGCTATAGGCAAGCATCATTTTGACAGCCTCGGCTTGAAGGAGCCAACTGCCAACGAGCTTGAACGCGTTATGGAAGGTGTTAGAATATACTCGCCTGACAGAGGGACCAGCTATGTTGTCAGGGGCGAGAACCTTTATGGGTTTATTCTCAACAGGCACCGTTTCGGTCAAAGATTAGTGAAAGAAGCGTTAGATGCTGGCGCCGTCTTACATGATGCTACCCAAGTTTTAGAACCGATAATGGAAGAGGGGTTTGTACGTGGCGTGTCTGTGAAAAACCCGAAGACTGAAGAAAAGAATGCGTTGCGCAGTTCTTTAGTTGTGGAAGCGACGGGCTTTTTTGCTGCTGTTCGAAAGAAGTTGAAGCCAGAAGTTGGGATAGAGGTTCGAGTGGACAACAGGGACGTGGAGGCTTGCTACCGAGAAATACGCCTATTAAAACAGCCATTGGACGAGCCTTCTCTCTGCCAAATCTATATAATCCAAGCAATATCGCCTGGTGGCTATTACTGGATTTTCCCTGAAAAAGGAAACAAAGTAAACGTAGGCTTAGGGGTGGCTATTACTGGACGGTTTCCAAACCCGAAAGACCAACTCTACAAACACGTGCTTTCTCAACCGCTTTTTGAGAATTCCTCAATTATCGATAAGGGTGGTTGGTACGTGCCCACGCGAAGACCGCTAGATAGCATAGTGGGCAACGGCATTCTGGTCGTGGGCGACGCGGCATGTCAGGTAAATCCAATCCACGGAGGCGGTATGGGACCATCGATGACCGGGGGCATGTTGGCTGGAAAAGTAGCTGCGGAGGCTTTAGAAAAGGATGATGTGAGCCGTGAAGGACTATGGCGCTACAATTTGGATTACATAAAGGATTATGGTGCGAAGCAAGCTGGGTTGGAGGTCTTTCGCATACTCTTGCAGAACTTAGACGATGAAGACCTCAATTACGGAATGCAGTACAGATTGTTGACTGAAGAAGACGTTCTGAAGGCAAGCATGGGTGAAGACGTACGCGTTACCATCACCGACAAAGCTAGGAGGGCGTTTAGAGGAGTAAAGAAACTCAGCGTGCTTAGGAAACTGCGAAACGCCGCAAAGTCGATGAATGAAATAAAGGCGTGGTATAGAAACTACCCCTCTTCGCCAAAAGATTTTGAAAAATGGAGAGCTGGAGCCAAGAAGTTGTTCGAGAAGTCCACGGTGAAACTGGAAAAATGACTATAATCTTTCGACATCTAACGTTCGGTTGATTCGGCTATGCGAGTTGCAGCGCTAATCAGCGGAGGAAAAGATTCAGCTCTAGCGCTCTATCGTGCCTTGAAAGAGGGTTACGAGGTAAAGTTTTTGGTCGCGATGATACCGCAAAGAGAAGACAGCTGGATGTTCCACTATCCAAACATCCACTTAACCGACCTGTTCGCAGAAGCAGCGGCTATTCCCCTCGTGAAGGAAGAAACCTCAGGGGTTAAAGAAGAAGAATTAGAAGACCTCAAGCGTGTACTCGCCACGTTAGACGTAGAAGGCGTGATTTCTGGGGCAATAGCCTCTCAATACCAAAAACAACGAATTCAAAAAATCTGCACCGAGCTGGGGTTCAAGTCTATTACGCCTCTCTGGAATGAAAATCAGCTAAAACTTCTGAATGAATTGGTAGAGTTGAAGTTTGAGGCTATAATCACAGGCGTCTATGCCTACGGTTTTAGCAAAGACTGGTTAGGCAAGCGAATAGACGCAGAGACCATAAGTGACCTCTTAGACCTTCACCGCAAACATCGCATTTCAATCATAGGCGAGGGCGGCGAATACGAAACACTCGTTCTGGACGCACCGTTTTTCAATAAGAAGATAGATTTGGTTGAAACGGAGAGAATCTGGAAAAACCAAAATGGGTGGTTGTCGGTAAAGAAGGCTAGGTTAATAGATAAATAGCAATACATCGACCGCAAGTTTAATGTTGTTATGCCATAACCTAAATCTGGTGTTAGTTAATTGGGTATGAGAAGCTCTAAGAAAAAACCATTGACTAAGAAGGAAAGAAAAGAGAAAAGGAAAAAACGCAAAGAGAAATGCTGAAGCTAATGCTTTCATGTACGTGGACATATTTACAGAAAACCGCCTGCGAATTTAGCGCTGACTACTTCACGAACTTCGCTGGCTGCCTTTTGAACCTCTTCTTGCAGGTTACGCTGCAAAAATAATAGGTTTCGCCCTCGTAGCTAATCTTGTACTTCGCTATCTTCTCGTTCAGAACGGCGCCACAAACGGGATCTCGAGGCATTATCTTAATCTCATAGAAGGGTAGGCGTTCTGGTTATTATTACTATTGGAAAAAAAATAAAAAGGGTGAGTATATTAGACCCAAGATTTCAGCTATTAAGCTTAGTATCTTCTCGGGGGTCTTCGTTTAGAATAGCATTCTCGGCAGTATACGGGTCTACTTCCGTCGGGTTTGAATGGGACTTCACATTCTTGACCGCAATCGGCGCATACAGCCTTGTGCACTTCTCGCCTTTCTCTATACGACAATCAACTACACCTCCATACGATAGTCAACGAAAAACTAGCATTCTCATGGAATTCTAATTCTCGCTTGTCTAGTTAGTGGACACATTGTTTATTTAAACTTGTCTGTGTGCATGAGTTTACGCGCATCCCTCCTATGCATGTCAGAAGAAGTAGGTTTCTGCCTTAGATTTGGTTCCAAATAGAATTTAGGGGTGTCTAATGTCGTTTCCCCACATGAAACCTTTCATTCACATTTGTTGTCTATTCGCAGCATATAGTAGACGGTCTAGTCTAGAGGGCGAAGCAAACGCTATTTTGCACTATTTCGAATTCTTCTTTCTTTTCTTCTTTAAGACTGCGCTCTCTTCGACAAAACTAGCATTCCGCAGCTCACGCATGTACCAAGCCCTGTCTCGCGCAAAATAAGTTCCTGCCACTAGCCCGAAAACCAACAACGCCAGCCCGCTCAACGTCAAAGCCATCCCTAAAACACATCCGGGCTCCAGAGAAAACCCGACGGGAACAAACAGAACCCACTCCACCCGCCTCGCCACGACCAACGTCTCCAAAACCCCCCCCACGAACAAGACACTCCCTGCAATGAACATCAGGTAGGTTGACATCTCATCATGCCTCGACTCCGCAGCCCTTTCATGCAAATAATCCCGAACCGACAACACCGATCCACAATGGGAACAATAGCCCAAAAAAATGTAAGCATTATTACACATGACTATATACCCACGATTCACAAAAACAATGAATAACTGCATACACGTTCAACAATAACACGGAAACGTTTATTAAATCTTAAAATTCACTATACGCTTAATAGGTGACTTCTTTGTCGAAGCTCATCTCGATGCGACCTTCAGGAAATAGTAGGAATGGGAATAACAGTTGTTCCTGCGAATCATGTGGACGAATGATTGAAACCCCCATCAAGCTAACTAACTTGTCTGCCGCGCCCATGCAAACTTACAACGCTTGCCCCTTCTGCTTCTCCAAGGTGAGTGAGACTGAAGCTTTGGAAGAGCCAAACAACTTGAACGTGTCAACTTCGGAGGAAGTGAGCCCTGTACGTGCAAGGGTCCAGAAGACCGCGGAAATTCCTGAGCATATAAATTGTCCACACTACTTCGGGTACTTGAAGAAGCGTCCCAGGAACGCGTCGATTCCGGACACGTGTTTGACTTGTCAGAAAATGATACAATGCTTACTCTAACACAACAGCCCTATTGAAGCAAATCTTTACCCTATCCAATCATATTTAAAATCAGTATTCAGTTTCGTGAATTGCCCTTCATAACGTATTTATTTTTTGTTAAGGTTATTATCGTTGGGATTGAAAATGGCGATTGCTAGAATAAGCGTTAAAGACGAGAATGAGCTGCAAAAGATAGTCATGAACGACGTGAGCGTCGTTGAAAAGGGTCTGACTCCAATCTGCAACAACATGCCCATAGATTCGAAGACAAACATCGATGTGCTATGCCATGACGAAGAGGGACAGCTGGTTATTATCAAGCTGAGCACTAAAGAGAACGACAACATGTTCTTCGAGGGACTAAAGATCTTAGCATACGTCAATGGTGTGAAACCGTTGCTGAAGTTTTCTTACAAGGACTTCAAGATAAGTGCTGAAAAGATGCCGAGACTTGTTTTCCTCGCGCCTTCGTTTTCGCAGCAGCTAGTCGACGTGGTTGGCCAGATGCACGGCATTCAGATGGACCT
>CAZJAQ010000020.1:0-22689 GCA_964544285.1 uncultured Candidatus Bathyarchaeia archaeon | reverse complement strand
TTTGAACCTGTTTTTGCCAAAATTCAAGGAAAATAGGGGTTACAGTGGGATGTTTGGATGTTTCTTGGGTGGTCGTGGTTCACGTTTGGTGTTAAGCATTTCGAGAGCACTGATGAGTTTGGGCCTGGTCTGCGATGGTTCGATGACGTCGTCGATGTAGCCTTTCTCGGCGGCTATGTAGGGGTTCGCAAACTTCTCGCGGTATTCAGCAGTTAACTCTTTTTTTCTCTTCTCCGGGTCTTTTGCCTTTTCCAGTTCTTTTCGGAAAACTATGTTAATCGCTCCCGCCGGACCCATGACGGCGATTTCAGCCGAGGGCCAAGCGTAGTTTATGTCGGCGCCCGAGTGTTTGCTGCCCATGACGTCGTAGGCTCCTCCGTAGGCTTTGCGGAGTATGACTGTTATCTTTGGGACTGTGGCTTCGCAGTAGGCGAAGAGCAGTTTCGAGCCGTGGCGAATTATCCCACCGTGTTCTTGGTCTATGCCGGGTAAGAAGCCGGGGACGTCTTCGAAGGTGATAATGGGAATGTTGAAGGCATCGCAGAAACGTATGAAGCGGGCTGCTTTGGTAGACGAGTTCACGTCTAAGGCACCCGCAAAAAACTTCGGCTGGTTTGCCACGATTCCCACTGAACGCCCGTTTAGTCTTGCAAAGCCTACGACTATGTTGGGCGCCCAGAGGGGCTGGACTTCCAAGAATTCTCCGTTGTCTGCTACTGAGGCGATTATGTCTTTTACGTCGTAGGGCTTGTCTGGGTCGTCGGGCAACACTTCTTCCAGCTGGTCGTCAGTGCGGTTTGGGTCGTCGCCAGTCTCTTCTGTAGGCGGGTCTTCCATGTTGTTTGAGGGCAGGTAGCTGAGAAGCTTCTTGATAATCTCCATACATTCCTGCTCGTTGTTAGCCATGAAATGGCAGACGCCGCTGGTCTGCATGTGAACCAAGGCGCCGCCTAACTCTTCAAAATTAACCTCTTGCCCCAAGACGGTCTTGATAACTTCGGGTCCCGTGATGAACATGTGGCTCGTGTCCTTGACCATGATGATGAAGTCAGTCATGGCAGGCGAGTAAACCGCTCCCCCAGCGCATGGACCCATGATAGCGGAGATTTGAGGTATGACGCCTGAAGCTACCACGTTCTTGAAGAAGATGTCGCCGTAGCCAGCGAGGCTTGCAACGCCTTCTTGGATTCTTGCACCACCACTGTCGTTCAAACCTATTACAGGCGCACCTGTCTTCATGGCCAAATCCATAAGCTTGCACACTTTCTTGGCAAACATCTCTCCGAGGGAGCCGCCGAACACGGTAAAGTCGTGGGAGAAAACGTAGACGAGGCGCCCGTTGATTGTGCCGTAGCCTGTAACTACGCCGTCGCCCAGGATCTTTCTTTCAGCCATCCCGAAATCTGTGCATATGTGAACAGTGAAGGGGTCGAGTTCTACGAAGCTGTTGGGGTCTAGGAGCAGGTTGATTCTCTCTCTAGCCGTCAGCTTACCTTGTTCATGTTGCTTCTCTATTCTCTCCTTGCTGCCACCAAGCTTCGCCTTCTCTCGTAACTCCCGCATTCGCTGAATCTTCTCTTTCACCGTCGGTTCACGGACAGCCAAAGCATCCCACCCTTGACGAACAGCTACACTATTCCCTTCAGATATATATTTACTTCACCACCTCGAGCATAGAAAAACATAATTTCGGGAAGTATGTCTGACACTGTGGGAGACACTCGATGCTTCGATTCTACAACACGATGACCCGAAAGAAAGAAGCTTTCAAGCCCATCGAAAGGGGCAAAGTCTGCCTGTACTCATGCGGTTTGACAGTGTATGATTATGCCCACGTAGGCAACCTAAGAGCTTACGTGTTCGTGGACCTCTTGAAACGTTGGCTGGAATACCGAGGCTTCAGAGTAAAGCATGTGATGAACTTCACGGACGTGGACGACAAAACTATCCGAGGCATGCAGAGAGAAGGTACATCCCTTCAGCAGTACACTCAAAAATACATCGAAGCGTTCCTCGACGACTTAGGGGCTTTGAACATCGAGCAACCCAACATCATGCCGAAAGCCACGGACCACATAGAGGAAATGGTTAAACTAGTCTCGACTTTGATGGAGAAAGGCTATGGCTACAGGGGCGAAGACGGCTCAATCTACTACGCCATCTCCAAATTCAAGTCGTATGGTAAGCTGTCTAAGATGAAGCTTAAGGGATTGAAGGCAGGTGCTAGGGTGAAGGTGGACGAGTATGGTAAGGAACAGGCAAGCGATTTCGCCCTGTGGAAAGCGTGGGACCCCGCCGACGGTGACGTGTTCTGGGAAACCCCCCTCGGCAAGGGCAGACCGGGGTGGCATATTGAATGTTCCGCCATGTCCATGAAATACTTGGGTGAAACCTTGGACATCCACACGGGCGGAGTTGACAACATGTTTCCTCATCATGAGAACGAGATAGCTCAAAGCGAAGCTGTAACGGGCAAGAAGTTTGTCAATTATTGGATGCATAATGAGCATCTGCTCGTTAGGGGCGAGAGGATGGGCAAATCGCTGAGAAACTTCTCCACGCTGCGGGACCTTATCCAGATGGGTCATGACCCGATGGCTGTCAGATACTTCTTGCTGTCGACCCATTACCGAAAGCAGTTCGGGTTCACTTTTGAAGGTTTGGAAGCGGCTAAGAATGCCTTGCAGAGGCTTTACGATTTTTTGGAAAGGCTTGGACAAGTTGAGAACGGCGAGGAAGACGCGGAGATTGACGATTTGGTCGAAAAGGCGAGGAAAGATTTTGAGGATGCGATGGACGATGACTTGGACGTGAGCAAGGCTCTTGCAGCCGTGTTCAACCTCGTGAGGGATGTGAACACTCTAATCGACCAGAGAAAGCTGAATCGTGAAGATGCAGAGCGGGTGAAGGGCTTAATGATGAATTTTGACAAAGTATTGGGTGTTATGAGCGGCTTCTGGGAGCGAAGAGAAGAGAAGTTGTCCAAAGAGGTTGAAGACTTAGTTAAGAAGAGAGAGGAGGCAAGGAAGGCAAGGGATTGGAAGACCGCCGACACCATCCGAGACAGGCTACGAGAAATGGGAATTGTCTTGGAAGACACGCCTGAAGGTTTGAAGTGGAAAAGAAAGCGTGCCCCCTGATTAGAGCTTCTTTCTCACAGTAACGTCGCCTGCCACCACCCTCTTCAACACTCCGTCCTCGAGCCTAACGATGAGTGCTCCGTCCTCGTCTACGTCCAACGCCTCCCCCACAAAAACTTCGCCAAAACTGGCTACTTCCACTTGTTCGCCCAGAAACGTCGCGTGGCTCTTCCATTCTTGCAGCATGGCATTCCACATTCCTCGTTGTAGGCGTTTGTAGTTGTGTTCAAGGTTTTGCAGGAGGTTTTTGATTAATGCCTTCCTTCTGACTTCGTGGCTCAGTTCGTGCTTTAGAGATGTTGCAGTGTCTTGCAGGTTGCTGGGAAGGGATGCTAGGTCTATGTTTGCGTTTATTCCAACCCCTACAACCGCATAATCAACGATGTTTCCTCTAGTACTCGCCTCGGTCAAGATTCCACAGACTTTCCTGCCGTTCACGAGTACGTCGTTTGGCCATTTAACCTCGGTCTTCAACCCAAACGTTTTCTGAATAGTCTTTGCGACGGCTAAGGACGTTATGAAAGTTAGCTTCAACGCTTCTTTGGGGCTTATTCTTGGGCGCAGTATTATTGAGAGCCAGACCCCGCCTTTCGGCGAAAACCACTGTCTTCCCATTCTGCCTTTTCCTTTTGTTTGTGTTTCGGCGAGAACTACTATTCTCTCTTCACTGCTTGTTCTTGCGATTTCCTTTGCCACGTCGTTCGTGGAAGGCACTTCTTCGAAGTGGTGGATTTTGTAGCCTAAAGTGGTGTGTTGGGTTCTTGTGGGTTTTTGGGGGTTTTGCTGAGACATTTTTGAGGCTAGCGTTCGCACAACTCTATCAAGACGTCGCCCGTGCTCTTGGGGTGGAGGAAGGCTATTTTGCCGCCTTCGATGCCGATTCTGGGTTTCTCGTCGATTAATACTACGCCCTTGGCTTTAAGCTGCTCGAGGGTTTTCTCTATGTTGTCAACCTTAAACGCCAAGTGGTGTATTCCTTGGCCGCGTTTTTCTAGGAATTTTGCCACGAGGCTTTCGTTGTCTAGGGGTTCTAAGAGTTCGACGTGTGTTTTTCCTACGGCTAGGAGGGCTGCCTTAATCTTGTGCGGCTTGGATTCCTTCTGCCTTTCCAGTTTTAGTCCTAAGAGTTGTTCGTAGATGGGTAGAACGTCGTTTACTTTTTTGACAGCTATTCCGATGTGATCCAGTTCAAGAATCGTGTTTTTCACCCTTGCAGAAATTATTGCACGTGGCATATAAATAAGTCGAGAAGGTGGTTTCTGTAAAGCATAAATAGCCTCCTCAGTGCGCCTACGCTGAGCAATCCAAGGCGAAAACCTACACCGCCGACAACAACCGCACAACCCCAATAATCATCACCATCCCAGGCGACGTGGACGGCGACTTCGACGTAGACCTCTACGACGCAGTGAAGCTGCTAATACGCTACGGAGCTGAAGAATCTGACCCCCTCTACGACCCCAACTGCGACATCGACAACGACGGCGAAACCTTCCTCTACGACGCCGTCGTACTCCTCACCCACTACGGACAAAAACACTAACCCAACATTCCTAATAGGACGGTCTAGACTAGGCGCAGAGAACACAAAACTTCAAACCCAACGAAGAATCCAAACCCAAAGCAGCCCACCACTAAAGATAAGTTTATATAAATTGTACATCCTTTTCGGTAGGTAGCCTCAAACATCGGAGACTCAAAATGTCAAAGGAATTCCGCCACATCACCCGCATAGCCGAAACCGACCTAAACGGCACCCTAAAAGTAGCCCACGCCATCTCAAGAATAAAAGGAATAGGAATCAAAATGGCAAACGCCATAGTCAGAAAAGGCGGAATAAACCCCGAAACCCGCCTCGGATTCCTCTCAGAACAAGACCTCGAAAAAATAGAAGACATAATAAAAAACCCAACCAAACACAACCTCCCAGAATGGCTCTTCAACCGCCAAAAAGACCTCGAAACGGGAAAAAACCTCCACCTCACAGGCTCCGACCTCGTCCTCCAAACAAAAACAGACATAGACTTCATGAAATCAACCAAATCATGGAAAGGCTACCGCCACTCCTACGGACTAAAAGTGCGCGGACAAAGAACCAAATGCACCGGAAGAAAAGGAAAAGCCATAGGCGTCAAGAAGAAGAAACTCATACCCGCCGCTGCCCCAGGAGGTAAAGAATAGTGGGCGACCCTAAAAAACAACGAAGAAAATACGAAACGCCCAGGTTTCCATGGCGAACAGACGTGCTGCAAGCAGAACTGAAACTGCTGGGGCAGTATGGTCTGCGAAACAAAAGGGAACTGTGGCGCCACGAAACAATGCTCTCAAAGTTTCGTGGTATCGCACGCTCAATCTTAGGCATGCCCGAAGAAGAACGGGAAAAACTGAAAAAACAACTCCTCGACAGGCTTAACAGACTTGGAATACTTCCCGAAACCGCCGCTTTGGACGATGTGCTAGACTTAGCAATCGAAGATATTCTCGAAAGAAGACTGCAATCCCTCGTCTTCCAAAAAGGATTAGCCAAGTCCATCCATCAAGCCCGCCAACTCATCATACACGGTCACATAAGCATCGTCGGCAGAAAAGTAACGTCACCAAGCTACCTGGTGCTGAGAGATGAAGAAGCCCACATGGTATATTCTCCCACCAGCACGATTGCGAAATCGGAACATCCGTTACGCCAAGCTATAGTAGGCATCCCTCCTCAAACCGAAAAGATGCCTAGAGAAAAACGTGTCAAAGAAAGTCCCACTGAAGGGGAGAACCGAGCATGAGTAAAAAAGCCGAAAAATGGGGAGTCGTCCACATCTACAGCTCCTACAACAACACCATCATACACATAACTGACATTTCAGGAGCAGAAACGATTTCCAGAACCACTGGCGGCATGTTCGTCAAAGCAGACCGCTTAGAATCATCGCCCTACGCCGCAATGCGCGCCGCCGCCTCTGCCGCTTCCACCGCCAGAGAAAAAGGCATAACCGCCATCCACATAAAAGTCAGAGCCCCCGGAGGCTCGAGCGCCAGAACCCCCGGCCCAGGAGCACAGGCAGCAATTCGAGCCTTGGCAAGATCAGGGTTCCGCATAGGCCGCATAGAGGAAGTCACGCCAGTTCCCCATGACGGCACTCGAAGAAAAGGCGGTCGAAGGGGTCGAAGAGTATAGCAGCCAAACATGGCGTTGTGTTAGATTAAGGAAGGAACGTAAAGCTCGTGAAAATTCAAATCTTAGAAAAGAACGACCTTTCGCTGCGTTTACTCATCGAAGGATCTAACGCTGCCTTCGTGAACACGCTGCGAAGAATAATAATCTCAGAATTACCCGCCATGGCTGTAGACGACGTGGTAATAATCGAGAATTCTTCTCCCCTTCAAGACGAGTTTCTGGCCCATCGAATTGGACTTATGCCACTGAAGACCGACTTGGAAACCTACAACTTGCCCGAAGACTGCAAATGCAAGAGCGAGTTTGGGTGTAACCTCTGCCGCGTGTCTTTAATATTGGATGTGGAAGCTCAGGATCATACAATTACCGTGTATTCGGGCGATTTCAAGTCTGAAAACCCCTCGATAGTTCCTGTCAGTGACAAGATTCCCATCGCGAAATTGGCACCTGAACAAAAAATAAAGCTTGAAGCCTACGCGCGCTTAGGGAAAGGCAAAGACCATGCACGATGGCAACCTGTTTCCATGTGTGCCTATAAATATAATCCCATCATCACGGTGAACACTAAGCTTTGCGACCTATGTGGCGAGTGCATAAAGGTCTGCCCCAAAAATGTTTTCGCAAAAGCGGGAGACAAAATAGAGATTCGAAACGTCTTCAACTGCACTCTTTGCCAAGACTGCGTAGATGCTTGTCAAAAGAATCCTAAAGCCGTAGAAGTTACTTGGGACGAGAACTCGTTCATCTTCAGCTTGGAGTCGACGGGTGCCTTGTCTCCAGAAATAATCCTGCAGGAAGCACTCAACATTCTAGAAAGGAAATTGAAAGAATTTTCAGAACAAACAGCAGTGAAGGAAGATGAAGAAATCGAAACCTGAAAACCCACAACTCCTCGACCTCGTTCGCTTTCTAAAAAAAGCAGCGAAAGAAAACGATGCGAAAATATGGGATACCATCGCTGATGATTTATCTAAACCAAGAAGTAGACGCTTATCAATTAACCTGAGCCGCATAAATCGGAACACCGAAAAAGGCCAAGCAGTGGCAGTCGCGGGCAAAGTACTCGGGTCAGGGACACTTTACCATCCTGTAACGATTGGCGCCTTCGCATTCTCCACCACAGCGAAAGAAAAAATCAAAAAGTCAAGAGGAAAATGCTTGACGTTCCCCGAGTTGGTGAAGAAAAACCCCAAGGGTTCAAACATCCAAATTGTTGGGTAGAAAAATGGAATCACAGAGTGAATCAGTAAAAGTCATCGATGCGAACAATTTGATACTGGGTCGAATGGCAACCGTGATTGCGAAACGACTCCTTCTAGGCGAAAGCATCGTCATTCTTAACGCCGAGAAAGCAGTCGTGTCTGGAAAGAGACTCAGCAAAGTAGGAGAGACAAAGAGAAAATTGGAAATCGGGCATCCACGAAAAGGTCCGTACTTTCCTAAGCAACCCGACCGATTTGTTAAGCGTGTTGTGCGAGGAATGCTGCCTCGAAAAAAACCGAAAGGGATGGACGCTTATAGGCGATTGCGCGTTTTTGTAGGAGTACCCCAAGAGTTTAAAGACAAGCTTGTGGAAACGATACCTACGGCAAGCGCCGAGAAGCTGAAATGCCCATACATCACTGTTGGCGAGCTGGTCGAGGAAATCGGCTGGACTCCAATGGGTGAGTAGCATGTCAAGTGCAAAGAAGATTGTAACAATTAGTGGAAAAAGAAAGACTGCCACAGCTAGAGCCACCATAAGAACCGGAAAGGGAAGAATTCGAATAAACAACATCCCAATTGAAATATTCGAGCCGCAAACCGCGAGGCTTAAAATGATGGAGCCTCTTCTCCATGTTGACGATGAAGTTCGGAATCAAGTTGACGTATACATAAAGGCTTCGGGCGGAGGGTTCATGGGGCAGGCAGAAGCTGTGAGGATGGCGATTGCAAGAGGGTTTCTAAGGTGGACTAAAAGCAAGCATTTAGAGTCAGCCTTCGCAGAATACGACAGAACTATGCTCTCTGGAGACCCGCGACGTAAAGAGTCTAAAAAATTCGGAGGCCCAGGCGCTCGTGCTCGATTCCAAAAAAGCTATAGATAAAAAAGAGAGGACGATTTGAGAAATGATTATTCCCGTTCGCTGTTTTACGTGTGGCAAAGTAATAGGTGACAGATGGGAAGACTTTGCCAGACGGGTGAAAGAAGGAGAAGATGCGGGAAAAGTCTTAGACGACCTCGGCTTAACCCGTTATTGTTGTCGAAGAATGCTTCTTTCCCACGTGGAAATCATCGATGAAATCATCAAGTATTATGAAACTGGAAAAAAAAGGCAAATGAAACCGCCGTAAGAGGAGAAATGTTCAGACTTGTCCACTGAAATAAGGAAAGTTGTGGCGCGGAAGATTTTCAACAGCCGCGGAGAGGAAACAATAGAAGTGGACATGGAAACCAAATCTGGCTTTGGCAGGGCTGCAGCGCCGGCAGGAGCCAGCAGAGGTGAAGCTGAGGTGACGTATTATCCAAAAGGCGGCGTCGACGCGGCTGTGGAAATCGTTGAGAAGATCATTGCGCCTAGGTTAATAGGCTTGAATACAAACCAGCAAGAAGAGATAGATTCCCTCCTCCATGAAATCGATGGAACAGAAAACTTCGAGAAAATGGGAGGGAACACCGCGTATGCAATCTCTTTGTGCGCCGCAAAAGCAACAGCTGACTCATACCACGTGTTATTGTATGAGTATCTTGGAGGCTACCTTGCTTATGAGCTTCCGTTCCCCCTTGGAAACGTTTTAAGCGGGGGCAGACATGCTCACGGTAGGGCACCCGACATACAAGAATTCCTGGTATTACCCATTCATGCCGAGTCTTTTTGGGATGCTGCAAAAGCCAACGTAACATTTCATAAGAAAGTGGGCGAAATTCTCAGGAAAACCAAGAAAACATTCACGAGCGGAAAAAGTGATGAAGGCGCTTGGATTGCTGATATCGACAACAACGAAGCCCTCGAGCTTATGAGGCAAGCGTGCGAAGCAGTTTCTGAAGAGCTTGAATTCGAGTGCAGAATGGGGATAGACATTGCTGCGTCAACGCTCTGGAACCCGAAGAAACAGAGCTACGTTTACTCTCATGAAAAAATCAGCAGAACACCCAAAGAACAAGCAAAATACATTTTGGAACTAATCGAAGAATACAGCCTCGCTTACGTAGAAGACCCTTTTCATGAAGAGGATTTTGAGAACTTTGCGTGGCTGACAGAAAAGGCTCGCAACTGTCTTGTTTGTGGCGACGACTTGTTTGTTACAAACGTTAAACGATTAAAACACGGAATCAAGAAAGGCGCAGCTAACTCGATAATAATAAAACCCAACCAAATCGGGACGCTTACAGACGCTTGGGAAGCCGCGAAAACGGCTAGAGAAGCATTATACGCCCCCGTCGTATCCCATAGATCGGGCGACACCGTGAATGCGGAAATTTCCCATCTGGCGGTGGCTTTCCATTGTCCCATCATCAAGACTGGCGTGATAGAAGGCGCCCGAATCGCAAAAATTGACGAACTCATCAGAATAGAAGACACTCTTGGAAAAAGAGCGAAAATGGCTGAGATCCCGTTAAAGGAGGAAGCAGTCCTTGTCAGAAAAAGAAGACGTTGAAAAAACCGAGAACACCCAGAACACCGAGAAAACAAGCTTGCCTGAAGAAAGTGAGGAAGAATTCGAGATAGGGGAAGCTGAACTACTATTACCCCGCGACGTGTTGCTCTCAGCAGGCATCCACATCGGCACTCGGATGAAAACAAAAGATATGGACCAATTCATCTACCGCGTAAGGCCTGATGGCTTGTTCGTGCTCGACGTTAAGAAGACCGATGAACGCATACGCACCGCAGCCAAGTTTCTCTCAAGGTTTGAACCCTCTAAGATCGCTGCGGTAGCAGGACGACTCTATGCACGCTATCCGGCGACGAAGTTCTGCGAGGTAACGAAGGCAACTCCTATCGTTGGAAGGTTTATTCCTGGACTTTTGTCTAATCCGTTGTATCCCCATCACGTGGAACCATTAGTCATCATTGTTTCAGACCCTAAGGCTGACGTGCAGGCTGTGAAAGAAGCTGGAGTCATGGGTATTCCAGTCATCGCTTTGTGTAGTACTGACAACGATTTTTCGGGCGTAGACTTTGTGATTCCAACGAATAATAAGGGTAGAAGAGCCTTAGCGGTCATTTATTGGATGTTGGCTAGACAAATCCTTCGCGAAAAAGGAGAACTGCTTCCTGACAAGGACATGGCGTTGTCTGTCGACGATTTTGAGGCGAAGATATCGCGGGAAGAATAGTTGAGGGCACGTGAGTGAAGGTAAGAAGAGCCGTTCAGGCAGGAAGCTTCTACGCTGGCACTGCGGAAACGTTGAAAAGACAAATAGTAGGCTGTTTCACTCATGAACTTGGACCTGGGACAACTCCAACTGTGCAGAAAGGTCCGAGAAACATCGTGGGCTTGGTTTGCCCCCACGCTGGATACATGTATTCTGGTCCAGTGGCTGCTCACTCATACTTCAGCCTAGCGGCTGACGGCAAACCAGACGTAGTCGTGATTTTTGGTCCAAATCACACTGGACAAGGTAGTGGTTTGGCAGTGATGAGTCAGGGGGTTTGGCGAACACCCTTAGGCGACGTTCAAATCGACGAAGAGACTGCAGACCAAATTTTACGTAGGTCAAAAATCATTGACGTAGATGATTCGGCACATGCGTATGAGCATTCCATCGAAGTTCAGCTTCCTTTTCTCCAATACTTGTATGGCTCAGCGTTCAAGTTTGTACCCGTAAGCTTCCTTATGCAAGATTTCGAATCCAGCGGCGAAGTGGGTCAAGCAGTCGCGGGGGCTCTGGAAGGAAAAAATGCCGTTATTATTGCTTCGACGGACATGACCCACTATGAACCCCATGAAGTTGCCGAAAAGAAAGACAAGAAAGCCCTCAGCGCCTTGGAGAAGCTGGAAGAAAGAGGGTTTTATTCTACTGTGGAAGGGTTTAACATTACTGCGTGTGGCTACGGTCCTGTCGTGGCTATGGTTACTGCCGCTAAGCTTCTTGGCGCAAGGAAGGGTCAGATACTCTGCTACAAGACGAGCGGTGACGTTACTGGAGACTACTCAGCGGTTGTAGGATACGCTTCAGTAGCTCTCACAAGATAGGAGAGACTTGGCGGTTATTTTTCGTTTTTAATGGCTTCTCTGAACCTTTCGTAGCTAATTACGTCTTCTGCTTCGGTCTTGCACAACCCCAAGCCCAAGTATATCGTCACCCCGTTAGGCAAAACGCCACGAGGGTTCTTTCTGACATCAAAAAAATCGCGGTCTTTGTAAGCTGACGTTGCTATCTGTTTATAGATTCTCTTTTCTACGGGATTCCAAACCATGTGAAGCAAACTGCGGTATTCGGGATAATCTTTCATGAGAAACTTGCCCTTCGTGCAGACGTCGATCTTTCTCAAAACATGGATGAAATCAGCGTTATCGTGCAGGTACAGGTTTACTTCTTTCCCGATTATGTCTTTCAACGAAGAATCCGTGACTACAATCTTTATTCTTTTCATATCCTTTACCCAACTCAAACTTTCCCATAGGCGTTTTGACCAGACGTCTTCTGCACCTCTGAGGCTAATTCGCTAAAAGAGAGGAAAAATGTTCTCGCTGAAGACTGTTTATCCTTCGAGTTCCTTGATGTGCTCCTCGACGGCTTTGAGTTCCTTTCGCAATTCTTCCGCATAGTTCTTCAACTTCTCTCGCTTCTCTGCTTTTGTGAGAAATCGCCTACCATGCTCTGGTCCATGGTGAGAAGACCCACAGCAACAACCACATTCTCCACACATTTTCTATCACCTCCGCCTCGACAGAGCTAAGTATTGAAAGTAAAGTATTTAAACTATAAAGTTTATAGTGAGATAGTCACTATTGACGATGATAGTGGGTTTATGCATGAGAATGACGAGTGCATTTGTCTCTGTCCATTAAAAGGTGTCATAGACGTTATCAGCAAGAAGTGGTCTCTCCTCGTTGTCAACGCCATTGGCAATCATGGAAGAATACGGTTCAATAGGCTTATGGAAGAGTTGCAAGGCATCAGCCCAAAGACGCTGTCGGACACGCTGAGAGAACTTAAAGCAGAAGGCTTGGTCAAAAGAGAATCGTTTGCCGAGATACCTCCAAGAGTGGAATATTCCCTAACAAAAGACGGTGCAGAACTCAGAAAATCCATCGTACCAATCTTGAAGTGGGCAGCAACGAGAAACAGCACTGACAGAAAGTGCGTGTCAACCTATCACGGAATACCAGCACATAAGGTGAAATCTCCACGCTCTAAAGGTAGCTGCAAAGGTGGTCAACATGACCGTTAAGGTAACTGCCTCTGCGCCAGCTAAAACAATACTTTTCGGCGAGCATTTTGTAGTCTACGGTCAACCAGCAATCGCGATGGCCATCGACAAACGCGCCTACGCCACAGTAAAGTTACGAAAGGACAAGCGCCTACACGTGAATTCACTAGACTTGAGAACGTCAGGATACTCTGAAAACAACCAGTTTTTTGTAGAAAAGGGCAAGGGAAACGTTCGGGCTAGACTTGAACCGATAATGGTCGCTGCAAAGGAAGCCCTGAAACATCACCGTGGAAAAACTTTGGGCGTCAACGTTGAAATTAACTCGTCAATTCCAGTTGCAGCTGGATTAGGTTCTTCGGCTGCAGTTGCTGCTGCGACAGCCCTTGCAGTAAGCAGATTATTAGACGTGGAACTGACCCGAGAAGACATCTTTCGCGTTGCTTGCGACATGGAGAGGTTAATTCATGGGACTCCTTCGGGCATAGACCCCACTATCGCAACTTATGGGGGCGTCATTTTTTACCAAAAGGATAGAGGGTTTACCCGACTGGAAGTGGAAGCTGACGTCCCCCTCGTTGTGGGAGACACTCTTTTGGAGAGGTCGACTGGTAGCTTAGTTGCTGAGGTGAGAAGAAGATACGACTCTTACCCCACTATCATAGAACCGATAATAAAGAGCGGGGGAGAAATTGCCCGTGCTGCAGTAAAAGCATTGCAAGACGGCGACTTGGCTCTGCTTGGCGAGCTCATGAATATCAACCATGCTCTTCTTTACGCTGTCGGCGTCTCCAACGAACCATTAGAGAAGCTTGTGTATGCGGCGAGAAAGGCTGGAGCGCTCGGTGCAAAGCTGACGGGTGCAGGCGGAGGTGGCTGCATGGTTGCCTTGGCTGAACCGAAGAATTTAAACCACGTCAAAAAAGCTATAGAGAAGGCTGGCGGAAGGGCTTTTGTTGCAAGAAGAACATCAGACGGAGCCAAGGTTGAGCAAGGCTAAAGGCAAGTTAACAGTTCTGAAGCTCGGTGGCTCGGTGATAACTAAGAAAGACAAACTCAAGACCCCCATCCTCCCAGCAATCCAGCGACTGACAGAAGAAATAGCTAACGCGAGCACTGGTCGCCTAATAATCGTGCACGGCGGAGGAAGCTTCGGTCATCCACTGGCAAAAAGATACAAGATAAAAGAAGGATACAAAGAAAACTCACAGATTCCGGGGTTTTCAGAAACACACCAAGCCATGTTAGAACTAAACAAGCTGGTTGTGGACGCTCTAATACGCCATAATATTCCCGCCTTTCCCGTTTCCCCTTCGTCATGTATCACAACGAAGGCTGGTCGAATCCAAACTTTCTACGATACCACGTTAACAAAGCTCTTAGACATGGGGTTTGTGCCCGTGCTTTTTGGTGATGCGGTCTTAGATAATAGCGTCGGGTTCACGATACTCTCTGGAGACCAGTTAGTTACTACCTTAGCAACAAGATTCAATGCGAACAAGATAGTTTTAGGCGTTGATGTGAATGGTTTGTACACAGCCGACCCTAAGACCAACAATTCTGCCCGACTGATACCTCACATCACGCTGAAAGAGTTGAAAACTCTGCTCAGCAGTATTGGAGAAGCGAAAGTGACCGACGTGACGGGGGGCATGTTGGGCAAAATCTCCGAGCTTATTCCAGCCATTAATCGTGGTATCCCAACGTTAATCATTAACGCTGCAAAGGAAGGCAACGTTTACAAAGCCCTTAAAGAAGAAAAAGTAGTCGGCACGTTAATCGAAAAAGAGTGAATTATATTGCCCAGTCAAACTGAGAACAGGAAAGCTGAACATATACGCGTCTCCTTGGAAAAAGATGTGCGGGCTAAGATTACTGCGGGCTTTGAAGACGTCTATTTCGTGCATCAAGCATTGCCTGAAGTCGACCGCGACAAAATCCGTCTCCGCACCAGAGTTTTTAATCACGAGTTTTCTGCTCCGATTTTTGTAGGCGCCATGACGGGCGGGACTGCGGAAGCCGCGAAAATTAACGCACACATCGCCGAAGCGGTTGAAGAGCTTGGCTTGGGAATGGGTGTGGGAAGCCAAAGAGCAGCGATAGAAGAGCCTAAACTCGAATCGACGTATAAAATCGTTAGAAAGAAGGCTCCTAGAGCTTTTCTGATTGCCAACATCGGAGCACCGCAGCTTGTACGAGGATACGGTGTGAAAGAGGCTGAAAAGGCTGTTAGGATGATTGAAGCTGACGCATTGGCAATCCATTTGAACCCGTTGCAAGAGGCTGTTCAACCCGAAGGCGAAGCACATTACGCTGGGGTTCTTCAAAGAATAGAAGAGATTGCGGAGAAGCTGCAAGTACCCGTGATCGTGAAGGAGACGGGTGCGGGCATGTCTGCTGAGGTTGCGAAGAAACTGGAAGGGATAGGCGTGGGGGGGATTGATGTCGCTGGTGCTGGTGGGACTAGCTGGGCGGCGGTGGAGTATCATCGAGCAGAAGCCGCAAAAAAAGTGTTTCAGCAACAGTTGGGGGAGAGTTTTTGGGATTGGGGCATACCCACTGTGGCAAGCTTAGTCGAAGTCTGTCAGTCCACAAAGCTTACCGTCATAGCTTCGGGTGGAGTGCGAAGTGGCATAGACGCTGCGAAGTCGTTAGCGTTGGGGGCAAGTCTAGCCAGCATGTCTACTCCTATTTTGCGTCCCGCCACGAGGGGCACGATGGAAGTGAAGAAGACCTTGAACTTCTTCATCGAAGAGCTGAGAAACACCATGTTCCTTGTGGGCGAGGAATCTGTTAGCCAGTTAAGGAAAGCTCCTTTGGTGTTGTTGGGAAAGACGGCTGAATGGTTAGAAAAAAGAGGTTTCAAGCCAGAAATGTATGCAAGGCGGTAGCCATGGAGATTGAGAAGTTCTTAGAAAAACAAGTTGCCATCATCGACGAGATGATTGAGAAGTATATTCCACGAGAGTTTGAGAAAGACACAGTTGTCTTTAGACTCAGCCCGCCGAGATACGCGTACAACCTCGAGGCTCTAAACCGAGCACTCGCCGAGCCCATCTGGGAGTTCCTCGACCGTGGGGGCAAACGGTGGAGACCAAGCCTATTCCTCCTAATCTGCGAGGCGCTGGGCAGAAACCCGAAAGACTTCTTAGAATACGCCATAATCCCCGAAGTCATTCACAATGGAACGTTGATGATAGACGACATAGAAGACCAGTCAGAGCTGCGTAGGGACAAACCTTGCACTTACAAGCTGTTCGGCTTGGATATCGCCATAAACGCAGGCAACGCCATGTACTACCTTCCATTGTTGCCGCTTGTCAAAAATCGAGATAAGATACCCGCAACCACACTGAGCAAGGTATATGCGGTTTATGTGCAAGAGATGATTAACCTCAGCCTCGGGCAAGCCATGGACATCGCATGGCACAGAGGACTCGCAGATGCCGACAAGATAAGCGAACAGGACTACCTGCAGATGTGCGCCTACAAGACAGGAACCCTAGCCCGCATCGCCGCAAAGCTCGCCGCGGTCTTGTCAGAAGCCGAAGATGAGTTTACGGAAAAACTGGGACGCTTCGCTGAAGCCGTGGGCGTGGCTTTTCAGATACAAGACGACGTGTTAGACCTGACAGGAGAGGAATTCACTAAGAAGAAAGGCGCGCGAGGAATGGACATTTCCGAGGGCAAACGGACGCTGATGGTCATTCACACGTTGAAGAAGGCAGGGCATACGGACAGAAAGAGGCTTCAAGAGATTCTGAGCATCCATACAAACGAGCAGAAACTCCGAGACGAAGCCATAGCTATCATGGAGAAGTACAACGCCATTGAATACGCGAAAGAGTACGCACGCAAAATCGTGAGAGAAAGCTGGAGCGACGTTGATAAGCTGCTGTCTCCTTCGGCTGCAAAGGAGAAGTTAAGAGCCTTCGCTCATTACTTGGTTGAAAGAAAAATCTGAGGAACTATGCTCTTGCCAAACATCGAACTCGAAGAAAGAATAAAGAAAATCGCGCTACTAAACGCTGTGAGCCACGAAGGAAAGGCGCAGCAAGGGCCAGTCATCGGCAAAATCTTGGCAGAGTTGCCACATCTGAAAGCAGAAGTCAAAGAGATAGCACCCCTCGTGGCACAGATTGTAAAAGAGGTTAACAGCCTGAGTTATGAAGATCAGAAAATAATCGTGGAAAAGAATTGGCCTGAAACGCTTGTGAGAGAGAAGGTGGAAGAGGAGAAGAAGCTTCCACCGTTACCCAACATGGACAGGTATGAAGTAATTGTGACGCGTTTTTCACCCAACCCCGATGCACCCATCCATCTCGGCTCTGCAAGAGCCATTTTTCTCTGCCACGAGTATGCAAGGATGTACGGAGGCAAGTTTCTTGTGCGCTTCGAAGACACCGACCCTAAACTGAAAAAGCCTCAACTCCCGTTCTACGACTCTATAAAGGAAGACTTGGAATGGTTACGCTGCGAGCCTGATGAATATTTTATTCAGAGCGACCGGTTGCCCATTTACTACGAGCACGCAGAACGGCTGCTCAGAGAAGGCAACGCTTACGTGTGTACCTGCAAACCTGAAGACTTCAGGGCGCTCATTCTAGCCAACAAGCCGTGCCCGTGTCGCAACCTACCGCCTGACGAACAGATGAAACGTTGGCGGAAAATGCTCGACGGTGGCTACGAAGAAGGGGAAGCCGTGGTACGTGTCAAGACAGACCTTAAGCATCCCAACCCGGCAGTTCGGGACTGGCCGGCGCTGCGTATAATCGACACTGTAGCTTATCCGCATCCACGAGTAGGCAGCAAATACCGCGTCTGGCCACTGTACAACCTCGCGTGCGGCGTCGACGACCACTTGATGGGCATAACTCATATTATACGGGGGAAAGAGCATTTGACTAATCAGACTCGGCAGGAGTTTATGTACCGTCACTTCGGCTGGAAGTATCCAGAAGCCATCCATTACGGGCGCATGAAAATCACAGGAGCGTCTCTGAGCAAGTCGAAAATTGTGCAGGGAATGCGCGATGGAATCTATGAGGGCTGGGACGACCCTAGATTGGCGACGTTCGCGGCGCTTAGACGGAGGGGCATACAAGCCGAGGCGATTAGACAGTTGATATTCGACGTGGGACCTAAAACGCAAGACGTGACTCTAAGCTGGGAGAACCTGTACGCCCACAATCGACGGATAATCGAGCCGAAGGCGAGCCGCTACTTCTTCGTGCCCGACCCCAAAAAAATAATCGTAAAAGATATTCCTAAACCCTTCATAACAGAAATTCCACTTCATCCTGACCACGCTGACAGAGGCTTTCGAACATTTCAAATAAAACCGAAAGACGGCGTTTCAAACTTCTGGGTTGCAAGTAAAGACGTTGAAAAGATGAAAAAAGGACAGGTAACTCGGTTTATGGAACTCTTCAACATAAAAATAGAAGGCATAACTAAGGACGCTGTCAAGGCATCGTTTCACAGCCAAGAGTACAAAGAAGCCAAGAAAGTTAAAGCACCGTTGATTCACTGGCTTCCAGAAAATTCCAACGTGAAGTGTCATGTGATGATGCCCGACGCGTCTGAGGTCGATGGTCTAGCAGAAGAAGGCTGCAAAAACCTAGAAGTGGATGCTATCGTGCAGTTTGAACGATTCGGCTTCGTAAGAATCGACAGCAACGGGGAAGGTTTAGTTACGGCTTATTATTGTCATCGTTGACCTACATTTACTCTGCAATTCTGAAAAAACGAGCATGAAGCTCACGAGGAATATGAATTCAGAATAGTTACTTCGATTTCCTAAAGGATTTATGCGCAGTAGCTAATCCAAAAGTGTGGAGAGATAACCCTATGCCTCGTTCAAGACTGGAAAAATACTTGGGCATTCTCGAAGCCCTTGTTCCTCAACCCTTGAAGCTCGAGAAAATTTCATACAAAACCAACATCGAGTGCCGAATGCTGAAGCAATATTTAGATTTCCTAGTCATGCATAAACTTGTCGAGGAAAGAGTCTCAAACAAAAACAGAGCCGTCTTCGCCATTACCGAGAGAGGCTTGGCTGTGTTCAAGACGCTGCAGGCACAGAAGTACTTCCAGAAATTGAAGAAGATTCTCCCCGTAGTAGAGGAAGCGGGCGAAGTTGAACCGTTGATTTCAAGACATTCGAGTCAACCTGAAGAAGAAAGCTAACACCTCGTCAGAAACGTGGTTAGTCTTGTTTAAGACGCACAAAGTATTTTACACTTGCAGGGCACGAAATTCTGTCAGAGACTGTTTTATGCACTAGAGGGAACTCGGTTGAGAGGGAAGAAAACGAGCTCGCAAGTGTTTGCAGAGATCGATAAAGACCTTAAAGGTGAAGAGAGTCCTCCAGACTTGGAGAAGCTGGCGATAAAGATTAGTCTTAAGGACATGACTCTGGAAGAGCGGATACAGGAAGCCAGCAAACCATTGTACCTAAAAAGATATGAATGATTTTTAGAGACAAGCCTCTGGTTTCTGCATTTTTTAGCTTATTCCAACTCAAGCTCAGCTATCAGACCCTTCGGGGGATACAGGAACATGTGGCTTTTCTCAGGCGAAAACCCAACGGTCACCTCGTCAGCTTCTTTAAACCATTCTGCACCCAGACTTGGCCTCACGACGATGACGTGTTCATCGTTAGCTAAGCGAATTTCATAGCGAATGTCGGTTCCTTCAAATCGAACTTTTTCTATCACTCCGCCTAACCCGTTGAGTAGTTTCTTCCGTCCCTTTGCCATCTCGAAAGCTTCGGGTCTGATCGCCAAGACCACTTTCTCGTCCATCTGAGACATCTCATTCTTTTTGGCTTTGACTTTCAAGTCACCGCGTAACCTTACCGTGGTCGTGTCGTCTTCTACTCCTATTACGCGTCCTTCGAGGAAATTGGATTCTCCGATGAAGTTAGCCACGAAGATCTGTTGAGGGTTCATGTACAAATCGTAGGGTGTTCCTACCTGAAGTATCCGACCTTTTCGCATAACTGCGATTCTGTCAGAAATAGCCATCGCTTCAGCTTGGTCGTGAGTTACGTGAATAGCTGTTAATTCCAAGTCTTTTACGAGTCGTCTTATATCGTATCTGAGTTCGTTACGAATCTTCGCGTCCAAAGCTCCAAGGGGCTCGTCTAAAAGCAGTATCTTGGAGCCAGCAGCCAAAGCTCTTGCAACTGCGACTCGTTGCATCATGCCGCCGCTTAGCTCGTTTGGATACGCATCGAACCGCTTATGGAGTTTCACCATTTCTAACGTTTCACGGGCAAGGGTTGCAGCTCTTTTTTCATCCCAAGCTTTCACTCTAGGTCCATAGGTTGCGTTATCAAAGACGTTCATGTGTGGAAACAAAGCGTAGGTTTGAAAAACAAACCCCATTCCCCGGTCTTCTGGAGGAACATCGTTGACCAAAGCATCGTCTATGTATATTTCTCCTTTGTCTGGCTGAATTAAGCCAGCAATCATTCTCAGCAGTGTTGTTTTCCCACAACCACTGGGACCTATGAGAGAAAAGTATTCTTTATCGTAGATTTCTAAGCTAACGTCGTCAACTGCCACAATCTTCTTCCCAAAACGTTTTGTCACACCCTTCAACACTATTCTCGGCATCAGCGTCCACCATCCACACTAGTACACGGCTTTTCTCCCCACCCCCAGTTTAAGGAGAAGCAAAACTAGGAAAGAAAGAAGGATGAGAATCCCGCAGCCCAGCCCGATGTCTGAAGACGTAATCGTCGTCGTTAACGGGTGGTTTCGGTACTCGTTTACCCATCCAACGAGCAGCACTGGTACTGTCTGAAGGTTGGAAACTACGGCTATAGTTGCGCCGGTTTCGCTTACGCTTCGGGTTAACACCATGATGGCACCAGCGAGCAGCGAATACTTAGTCAAGGGCAAGACTATAGTTCGGAACACTGTAAAAGGTTTAGCCCCATGAATGCGGGCGGCGTTCTCCAACTCTATGTCAGTGCGCTCTATTGCAGCAGCCATAGACCTCACAAAGTACGAGTAAGTGATTGAAAGATGGGCTAGGATTAAAAGGACTATTTCTGGCATGAACGCGAAGTTGGTCCAAAAAATGTACAGAGAAGCCCCTAGAGCGGTGGAAGGCACGATGATTGGAATGTTGATAAGGATGTCCAAAACGGCTGAAACAGACTTTCCTAATCTTTTTCGAGAGATTAAGACAGCCATCGGTAGCCCTGCTATGATGCTCATCAGAGTCGCAAGGCCGCCTACAAAGTATGACAAGCCTAAACTCGACAAGTAGTCTTGCCAGATTCCGAAGCTGGAAACTGCGTTGTTTAGGGTGCCGTCCATTATGGCGTTTAACGTGGGGAGTGCCACAAAAAGTGAAGGGATTATGATTAACAGGAAAAAAACGAGCAGTGTTAGGGTGTCCCGAGTGGCAGCTATGCCCTTCGAGCTTAGTCTTCTCTCGAAGGAGGGCCAAGCACGCTTGACGGGTATATGTAGCCTTGGTCCGAGAACGAGTATGGCTCCAAAAATCGCAGACGAGATTAATATCAGCATCAAGCTAACGAAAACCAAGGCTCCTTGCTGATTTAGGTCTCTCATGTTTTTTACGAAGATGGCGCCGTTCTCAAACGTTCCAGCCACCACGATGGTTGCTCCTGTCTCGCTTATGGACCGAGCAAAGGCTAACACGAAGGCACCGATTAAACTCGGTCTCAAGATGGGGAAGGTTACAGTTCTGTCTACAGTGAAGGGTGGGGCTCCGAGGGTTCTTGCCGCTTCTTCAAAAATGTGTTGATAGTCGAGAAGCGCCCCCACCATGACTCTTACGACCACAGGGAAGGAAAAGACAAAATGGAGAAGGACCACGAGAAGCCAGCCTGGAGAAACGAGGCTAGTCCCAAAGAGCGATGAAATCCCTTGAGAACTATCCCAAAAAAGAAGCAGAGAATAACCCAGTGCAACGGTGGGAACTACGAAAGGGATGTCTGCAAGGGTGTCAATGATGCTTAGCCATCTGGACTTTCCCCTTGCGATGTACCATGCTGTTGGTACCCCTGCAACTATGTCGATCACAGAGACAAAGATGGCAACGGCGAAGGATGCCCAGATGGCATTAGCCGCCCTCGCCATCAATTCTTCGTTTCCAAGAATTTCGCCGACAAGGTTCCATCGCAATCCTATTCCGAAGATGGGTGGGACTAGGATTAGAGCGAGAAAGAAAAGAACGGCACTAACGTAAACAAAATACCTTATTGCTTTGTGGGATGAAAAGTTGTCGAGGGCTTTGAGTCTAGGCAATTCTATCGTTCTCTCTTTCTTGGTTGCATAGGAGTTTGCAGTTCAGCGACGTGCCTTAGAATTCTCTCGTTGCTGCGAGGATTCTTACGTAGTCTGCTGTGTCATCGCACGAGTCGGCCACGTGTTCCATTTCTTCTGCCAGTTCTCGCAGGAAAAGCACCGTTGCCGCGTTCATGTTGTTTGAATGTTGAAGGAGGAGTTCCTTTATCTGTTGGTATTTTTCGTCGATTTCGCCTTCTATCTTGTCTATCGTTATCGCGAGTCGCCTTGCTTCTGATGGGTTAGTCCCGAGCGCCTCGATTGATTTTCGTAGGATTCTGGTGATTTCGACCAGTTTGGTTGCTATGTCAACGAGGGGTTCCCAGAAAACCTCATTAATCTTCGTTTTGAGTATTAGGTCAAGGCTTCTAGCAGCGTCTTTAACGTGGTCTGCCATTTCGTCGAGTCTTTTGACAAGATGCATTATGTCTTCTCTGTCTTGAGGGGGCATCGTGTCTTTCGTGAGTTCCTCAAAAATTGTTCTCCGCAGTTCGTCTATTTCGTGTTCGATCTTCGACAGGTGTCCGATGTGGCTTTCAGCTTCTTTTGGGCTGTTTTTTGAAGCCGCGGTTACGGCTTTCTGTAGGTCAGCAACTGTGTCTGTGGCTAGAATCATCTGTCTGTCTGCCAGTTCTAGGACCTTGGATTTTCGCCTTCTCGCAAACCATCTTTCCATGATTCTCACCTTT
>CAZJAQ010000019.1:6545-23276 GCA_964544285.1 uncultured Candidatus Bathyarchaeia archaeon | reverse complement strand
AATACGAACTAGTCGTCACAATAAACCCTAAACATTGGAGAAAAGCCAAAGAAGCAATTACGCAGGTTGAAGGCAACCTAATTAAAATCGGTAGGACAACAGCAGAGAAAACACTCTTTCTAAAATGGAAGGGCAAAAAGGTTGCAATAGAGGCTCGAGGATACGAACACTTCAAGCAAAAAAGAGGAGTAACCAGTTGATTCAATCATGCGACGTCGGAAGCCTTCCCCCCACAGGCGCCTTAGACAAGCTGCAAGAAGGAGCAAACCACTTCACAGCAACCCTCAACACTGACTCAGCCAAATTCTTCGAACAAACCATCGTCAACGCCTTCTTAGACAAGCTAAAAGCAGGCATCTCCATCCCCGCTTATCCCCAATTCCGCGACATGAACGAAATGTTCCTTTCTACCTTCGAAGGCTTGGAAAAAATAAAAGGCGGCTACATAGAGACGAGACATCTCACGTTGAAATCCGGACATGGCAAGATTGCAGAAGTGGCAGCCATACAGAGAAACGCAGAGAGAATCCTCGCAAACACAGGCAGTCCTTTTCAGCTTAGAGTATGCGTCACCGGACCCTACACGCTAGCTTCATTCTTCCCCTACAGGAACAGCCAAACATACAGCCAACTGGGCACGGTGCTCGCAGAAACCCTAGATAAGAGCATCTTCGTTGCTAAAGGGGGCAGAGTAGCCCTCGTCTCCGTCGACGAACCGCTTTTCGGCATGGTTGACGACCCGCTGATAGACAGGGGCGCCGAAGGCAGAGAAAACTTGCTCGCGGCTTGGGAATCCATCGCCCGTACAGCCCGTAGCAGAAAAGCAGAAACCTGCATCCACCTGCACTGTACCTCAGACGACTTGTTCTGGGCGGTCGAATCGCTCAGAATCGTAGAGTCTCACGTAGACGACCCCCTCTACGAAATGAAAAAGACGAGGGAGCTTTTGGAAGAAGAGGACAAGCAGCTCAAGGCAAGCGTTGCCCTCACTGATTTTGACAGGCTGATAAAGGAAAAGATGGGTCAGAGGGCTTCTGATGAAGCTGTTGCCGACGTTTGGAAAAGCATTTCGAAGCAAGCGGTGAACCCTGAAGCTTTTCTGGAGAGTGTTGACGTCGTGAAGAAGCGACTCTTGAAAATCGTCGAGCGATTTGGTGTTGGGAGGGTGGCGTTGGCTGGTCCAGAGTGTGGGTTGTGGGGCTTTCCAACTTATGCTTCTGCGATCGAGTGTTTGAGGCGTGTTTCGAAGGCTGTGGAATGAGGGTTTTTCCGCCAAGTTTATATTATCAATGACGATATCAAATGCGATATCAAAGGTGACATTGCGTGTTTAGACACTGGATGAAACATACCGCCATGGTTCCAAAAGGATTTCTACGTTTCTATGTGCTCAAACTCCTCAGCGAAAAACCCATGTCAGGCTCAGAGATAATTCAAGAGATAGAAAACATCAGCGGAGGACACTGGAGACCCAGCCCGGGCTCCATCTACCCTTTAATGTCGTTGCTGCAAGATGAGGGCTACGTCAAAGAAGTCCCATCCGAAGAGGCGGGAATGAAACGCTACACTCTGACAGATCAGGGCAAAAAGTTCCTCGAAGAACATGTTAAAAGAAAAGGGGAAATCCGCAAACGGTTTCGATTCTTCGGTCCTCCATTCTTTGGACCGCCTTTCTTCGATTTCTTCTGGCATGAAATAGACCCGAAGGGTGCCCGTGAGTTGCGAGATGTAAGCCAAAGACTGCTGAAAGCTGTGTGGGATCTTCGAGAAAACCTGCGAGACAACTATTCAGAGACCGTCATGAACGAAGCAAAAGTTGTGCTAGAAGAAGCGGCTGAGAAACTCGACGAGATTAACAAAAAGTTGCAGGCGTAACTCTTACGGAGAGAAAAAGAGGATGGAAGAGGTTATCATTGCCAAAGGTTTGACAAAGGTCTTCAACAAGTCGCTCGTGGCAGTCGACCACGTGGACTTTGGCGTGAAGGAGGGCGAGATCTTCGGTTTCTTGGGACCCAACGGGGCTGGAAAAACAACAACGATCAACATGCTCATAACCGTTCTAAAACCCACAGAGGGGAATGCTACAGTATGCAATTACGACATAAGAAGACAGTCAAACGAAGTTAGAAACTGCATAGGCGTAGTGCCGCAGGAGTATACGGCTGACGAAGACCTCACAGGACATGAGAACATCATTCTCTGCGCAGACCTATACGGCATCCCGAGAAAAGTGTCTAAAGAAAGGGCGAACGAGCTTTTCGAGCTCGTGGAGCTTTCGAAGTTCAAAGACAAAAGGGTCGACACTTATTCCGGAGGTATGAGAAGGAGGCTCGAACTGGCTTGCGGGTTGATAAACCGACCGAAAGTGTTGTTCCTAGACGAACCCACCCTCGGCTTAGACGTGCAGACTCGGGCTGCCACTTGGGGCTACATTAAACGTTTGAAAGAAGAGTTCGGCATGACCCTCTTCATGACTACCCATTATCTGGAAGAAGCAGACAACCTCTGCGACAGAATAGCCATAATCGACCATGGCAAAATAATCGCCCTAGACACACCAAACGCACTGAAAGAAAGCCTCGGCGGCGACATAATGACGCTAACCATAGAACAAAAAAGCGCAGACATAACGAGTTTGATAGAAGCAGCACCGAGAGTGAAGGAAGTTAAGAAGCAAGATAGCACTTACAGGGTCAAAGTCGAGAACGGAGAAGAAACCGCGCCACAAATACTCAACTTGCTCATAGAGAAAGGCTACAAAATAGCCAAGCTTTCTTTGGCAAAGCCGACGCTTGACGAAGTTTACCTCGAATACACGGGCAGGTCGATAAGAGAAGAAGAGGGAACTCCCGGTACCATTTTTAGCAGAAGGATGACCATGAGGAGGGCGAGACACGGATGACCGCGTCTAATCAGAACTCCAAAAACCCCTTGCATGGACTCTGGGCTTTAACAAACAGGGAGCTTAAGAAATGGTACAAAGAACCCATCATCCTCTTCATGTCAATCGTCCAGCCAATCATATGGATGGGACTCTTCGGCAAAGCCATGAACATAGGCTCTATCTTCATAAGCGCACAATTACCATTTCAACTGCCACCAGGAACCGACTTGCAGAGCATCTCAAACCAGATAATGGAGCAGACCTTTGGGACCTCAGACTATTTCTCTTACATGTCAGTTGGAATACTCTCCTTCGTCGTCCTGTTCACGGCGATGTTCAGCGGAATGTCAATAGTCTGGGATAGACGGCTAGGCTTTCTGAACAAAGCCCTGAGCACACCTGTGGCGAGAGGTTCAATAATATTCGCTAAGGTTTTCTCTGCAGTGGTTAGGTCACTCATACAGGCGGGCATAGTGCTGCTGGTCGCTTTTCTGCTGGGACTGCAGGTGAGTTCAAGCTTTACTGTGTTCAGTCTTTTCGGAGTGTTCGCAGCACTGTTCCTCGTCTGCATCGGACTCTCGTCAATATTCATCCTTATAGCAATTAGGTCAACCAGATGGGAAACACAGATGGCAGTCGTCAACCTACTCAACCTTCCGCTACTCTTCGGAAGCAACGCACTCTTTCCGACAAAACAGATGCCCGATTGGCTACAGGCGTTTGCTAAGATAAACCCGATAACCTACGTCACGGATGCAACTAGGCAACTCATACTCTTCCAAACAGACATGACACAGTTGATGTTTGACTTCGCGTTCCTCGCTGGATTTGCATTAATCTTCTCAACTATTGGCCTCGTGCTATCTTGGCGATACCTATCAAAGTAGCCTCCACTCCTTTTTCTAACTTCAAAAACGTATCATTATAATCACACAGCTTCGAGAAGTAAGCTTAATGTTACACGAAAGCACTATTATTATTTGAACAGGCATGAAAAAAAGCCTCGCCAGCTATTCCACAGTTCATGAAGCTCTGCTTTACGAAAAGATGCCAGGAAGCAAGGTTAGATGCGGCGTATGTGAACGCAGATGCACGATAGACATAGGGGAAAGAGGTTTCTGCAGAACTAGGAAAAACATCGATGGCAAACTGCACACACTCGTCTACGGCGACATAAGCGCCATAGAAAGCCGTCCAATCGAGATAAAACCCTTCTTTCACTATTGGCCAGGTTCAACTGCCCTCACGCTGTCCACATGGTCATGCAACTTCGATTGCCCATGGTGTCAAAACTCTCACCTCTCTAAGGTTGAACCAAACCCCAGCAACGCCATTTTCTATCCGGTTGAAACAATCGTGGAGCTAGCGACACGCCGAAAAGATGAAGGATTGTGTATCAGTTTTCAAGAGCCAACTCTTCTTTTTGAGTGGACTGTTTCTCTGTTCAAAGCTGGTAGCCAAAGAGGACTCTACGGTTGCTACGTGTCAAATGGTTATATGACCTCAGAAGCTCTGCAGCTGCTTCAGAATTTGGGGATGGACGGCTTAAAAATCGACGTGAAAGGTGATGCCGAAACTTATCAGAAATACTGCAATGGCATTGATGTGGAGAAGGTTTGGAAAAACGCCCGAGAAGCTAAGAAGAACGGGCTGCACGTGGAAATCGTAAACCTATTGGTCAGCGGCGTGAGTGACGACGAAGCCTGCATCGAAGAAGTAATAGAGCATCACTTGAAAGAGGTTGGTCAAGAAACGCCCCTGCATTTTACTCGATATTATCCTGCTTACAGATTCGACAACCCACCCACAAAGATAGAAACTCTAGAAAAAGCTTACACCACGGCAAAGAAGGCGGGCGTCCAATATCCCTACGTCGGAAACGTTTTTGGGCACAAGTATGAAAACACATACTGCCCAAACTGCAACGAAACCCTGATTCAACGCTTCGGATACTCCATACGGAAGTACAACGTTACACGAGACAATACATGCCCAAGATGTGGACACTCAATCGCCATTAAAGGTAGCTACGTCAAAAAGCCTAGAGCATACTTCATCGCCTAGAATTTTTCCTCTTAGACTGCACTTTTTATGAACTAAGGTGCTTGCTGACCTTTCATCAACATCTTTTCAATGTTTTCCAACCGCTTCTCGATAGCCTCCAACCGACCCAAAATTTGTTTCAACACCCGTCCCATGTCTTCTGCTGGAAGACTGGGCAGAGGAGTTGGTGAAGGCCATCGCCAATCTTCTCTCCTCTCGGGTCTCTTTGGCATGGTCGGAGGATAAACCGCTGCTTCTTTCTTCTTAGCCATAGACCTCACACAGAATAGCTTAGCGAGAAGAGTTTATTAAAAATGTCGCAGTAAACATGCATTATCCATTCCTAGTATTCGGTCCATTGTGCTCTTCGATGCGTCGTTTACGTTTGTAAAAGAGTGAAACTTATAAAGGGACAAACCCTAAATTTCAATCTCGTGTCGGAACCCTAAATTTCGGGCGAGAAGCCATCTAGACACGTTTTCCACGTTTTTTACGGTTGCCAGTAACAGTTTGCCGGTTATCTTCCACCTCGATCGACGGCGACTTCTCCAAACCCTGAATATCCGCGCCCGGATAATTCCTCTCAATCTCTCTCCTCAACCCCTTCGTGTCAATGTCGCCGTACCTCTTGACGTAAATCAAAGGTCTACCATCCTTATCATACTTAATCGAAATAGAGTAGCCCGAAGCAATCTCAACAGGCTCAGGCTCCGTCAGAATGAATCTCTCAGGCTCATCCAAATCCAAATCAGGAATGCTCTTTCTCTGCTTTCTCTCTTCCATGCTTTCAACATCCTCTCTATGAAAAAGTAGTTTCCTGCATTAAAGTCTTGTTTCTCACTAATTAAGATTTCTCTTATGGCGCCGTTGTTTTGTTTAGTGTTTCATCAGTTTCTCTTCGTATTGTTTTAGGTATTCTGCTGCTTCTCCGATGTCCATGAAGAGTTTGTCGACTCTTTCTACGTCTTTTACGGTTACTTGGTTTCGGTTGGCGGTTTTTGCGTTTTGGGCTGCGAGGCTTAGGAGTCCCACGGCGTATCGTAGGGAGCTTTTAGAACCGACTTCGGTGAGTTTTTCGAGCACTGTTTTCTCCATTGCGATTTTTTCTTCTTCGCATCTTATTCGGAGGATTTCTCGAATGCTTTCCGCATCGTATTGGCGTGTTGCGATTATCACCGCGCGGTCGATGAGGTCTATGGGAAAGCCGAGGGGACTCTTAACGTCAGTCCCGCGGATGCGTGCTACTCCTCGATTTGTGGCGAGTATGATTATCGGGACGAGCTCGCTCTCTATAGCCCTTCCCAGAAAGCTGAAGGCTTCCAAGTCCAACAGATGCGAATCGTCGATGAAAAGCACACCGGGGTGGATGAAGGCTTTGCCCTCGTCTACCCACTCTTTAACTTGCTGGTCGACGGCTACGCGAATTTCTGAGTCCAATTCTTTAGATTCGGCGCCCCCGAAAAACATGAAAACAAGCCTCCTGAGCGGCTTCGGGCGTTGAGTTCGTCCAAGTCTGCGAGCGTTGGGGTGTAGACGAATTCTTTTTCTTTCAGGACTTTACCGTCGGGTCTCGGAATCTTCTGTCGAGTATCCACATCGTAAGTTTTACCCTTAGCACTTTCTGTGCTCAGCCCTAAGCTGGCAACTCGTCCACTCTCTGCGTCAATCTGTACACAACATGTCCTTCCGAGATGTTTTGCTGTATTATCTGTTGGGCTATGGAAGCACCAGCTTCGATAGGTTTCTCTTCGTCTGTTGTCTTTAACGTTATGCGGACGCTCTCTGGGACTTTTTGGTAGGGGTTGTAAGGGTGCGGCGCGGTGGAGATGTTGATGTTCGTGATTTCGCCTTCGTAGATTTTTCGCATTTCGTGAATTTCAACGCCGATGCACTTGCGTATAGCCCCATTAGAACTTCGGTTTTTTTGCGTTCGCTGCTGTAGACTTCGCTGCCGCTCATCTGGATGAAGGGCACGTTTTGACCCAGTTCTTTTGAAACGGCTACGGCGATGGCAGTCTTGCCCGTTCCTGGAGGACCAGCAAATATGATGGTCTTGCCGCTTAGTTTGCCTTCCTTAATCATCTTAACGACGAGTCCAGCGGCTTCGCGAGCCTCTTCCTGTTCAACCATCCCATCTTTAATCTTTGTTGCGTTACCTTTCTTGTCCAGTCCCAAGCCTCTGATGTGCGTGTGGGCGCCTACTCGTTCAAAACGGATTATTTTGCCCGTTGGTACTTCTTTTATCGAAGCCACAACATTCAACTCCCTGAGTGGAATTGACAAAGTGCTTCAAAACAAACTCGTATATAAATTTTTAATGCCAGAAGACCTTACTCAAGAGCATAGTGGTATCATTTTTATGGGTATTTTGGTTTTATTGCTCTTGTTTTACATGCGTCTACGCATTCGAGGCAATATATGCATTCGGGGTGGGTGAATTTTTCAAAGGGCAATTCGAGGATGGGCACTTTCATGGGGCACACTTCCACGCAGCTACGACATTTTTCTCGCGTGCAGTGCACCACGTCTCTCTTCAGCCCTAGAAAACTGAAATGATTAAGCAGAGCCACAGTCGCCCCTACGGGGCAGAAGTATCGACACCAACTTCGGGGAACATAGACTGCGAATACTATGACGAGTCCTAATATGAACAAGCGAATCCAGAACAAAGGTGAAAAAGCAGCTACAACACTAATGTCTTGGTAAGGTGTTTGGGCAGAAATCGCTCTCGATGCTATGGTGGGCAGTGCTCCAAGCAACGTGTCGTGAGGACTCAACACGTTAAAAGGTGCTTGGGCGAAGACTCCTAGGGCGTCCTTGTAGCTTTTTCCAATTCCCATACTCAACGTGACTGCTAATGTTATGCTGACGAACAAAACAGCTCCAAGGACAATGTATTTTATGTAAATCAGGTTCTCGTGCGTTCTGGGCGAAATTTCCATGTGTTTCCTCTTTATGTAACTAAGCAGTTCTTGGACAAAGCCGAAGGGGCAAACCCAGCCGCACAGCATCCTGCCTAAGAGTACTGCGGTTATGAGGAAGGCTGCAAGGGGAAGCAGTGGAAAAGTCGGTTCCCAGAGCATGTGCTGCATTACAGCGAAGGCGTCTCCTACGGCTCTTGCAGGGCTTCCCTGGCTTTGCAGAACTGGGAGGACGAGGGGTAGAGGCTCGAAGCCGAACAAGACGGCGTTGAAGAGCAAAAAGAAAACGAGCAAGCTGATTATTCTCAGGGTTCTTATGCGAAAAACTGCGCGCCTTAGGTTTACCAAGTTTTCAAGATGCTCCTCTGCTATGTTTTTTAGAACGTGAGTTTAAGTAGCATAAAAAGGTTTCATTGAGTGAATAGTCGAAATAGAAACCGAAATATTAGGCAGTGCTGCACCATTCTGTCAGACTTCGCTGTGGAACCTTGCTAACCCTTGTCTTCTCAGTTTCCTCTTCTCCAAAGAGTTTGAGTTGACCATAAACTCCATCGTAGCCAGGGATAACTTGGGCTTTGTCCTCTCTCACTCTTACGATGGCTTCGGCAATTCTCGGCTCAACAATCTTAGATAATTCATCTAAGGGAGCGTCGATCAACACTGTGTATTCGTTCCCAAACTTGGCTATCAAAGTGTTATAGACGTCCCAGACGTTCTGTAGGGCGGGGGAGGACACGCCTAAAACCGTGGCGATGATTTCTGAGAGGGGCAGCAAGTGCATGTAGCCGATGGTGTTTTGCGGCTTGAAGCCTGCTGGTCTGTCGGCTAGCTCTTCTACTCGTTGTTCGACTCCCTTCGTTAACCTTCTGCGACATACCGGGCAAAGGGTGTCGAATTTTATCGCTTCTTGGGGCGGCATGGATACTTTGCAGTTTCTGTGCCCAGTCCAATGATACTTACCGTAAGCAGGGTCCGTCTCGATGGTAAACTTGAACCGTCCAGCATCTTTTTTCCGGATTGCATCCAAGATTGCGCTGTAGGTAAGGGGTTCGAGGTCGAAGACGTTCGCTTCCCGTCCCATTCTCCATGGCCAGCAACTGTGGCTGTCGCTGTTTGACACTAGAGTGAAGTTGTCTAAGGTGCTCAGTCGCCAGTTCATAGGAGGGTCAGAAGACAAGCCAGTTTCCAAGGCGTGGACATGTTTCGTCATGTCTTGGTAGCAGTCTTCTATCTTGTCGAAGCCGCTGAAGGCGCCGAAGATGCTGAACCAAGGGGTCCATGCATGAGCGGGTATGACCTCGTTTTCGGCTGAAACAGCCATAACCTCTTCGACCAGATGCGGCGCAGTTATTTCTAGGGTAGGTCTTCCGTCGAGACTTAAGTCGGCATACTGAGCCAACCTGTCATTTATCTGCGTCGCAGTCTCGAAGCTGGGCGTCAAAATCACGTGGTGAATCTTCTTTGTTTCGCCTCTAAACGTGAAAATCGTGCTCACCTCGCCTGTTATCATGAAGATGGTTGGGTTGGAAATCTTGGCGGGCTTAAAGAGTCCCGTGTCGGGAATTTCAGTTAAATCCACCTGTAGCTCTTTTATCCAGTTTGGGTGGGTAAAATCTCCCGTGCCCACGAGGTTCAAGCCTTTTATTCTAGCAAAACGCGCAATCTCTTCGACATCCATCTTTCTGCTCGTGGCTCGGCTGAAGCGACTGTGGATGTGCAAGTCAGCGATTACCTGCAAGTTTTTCACCTAGGCGTCTTGTGTGTTTTCGAAGTATGCTTTTGGCGTTTGTGCTATTTTAATGTGAAACCCAAATATCTCGGAAAGCAGTGCATGCAAGGCTTGAACATAGACAAAGAATAAATGCCACTTTTTGATACTAGTCTATTGTCAGACGTCGTGAGGGAGAAGGGGTTGAGAAGATTTGACATGTTTATTGTCTGCATTCTAGTAGTTTCGTTTCTCGTCTCAACACAGCCACATGTCGCGGCACCACTGCCAAGACACGACAAGGGTTTGGAAATTCACTTCTATAATTCTAGAGATGAGGCTTTTGCGGCTTTGTCGGCAGGCGAAATCGACATTATGCAATACTATTTGACAAAACAACAATACGAAACCGCAACCCAGCATCCTAATCTTCTGCTCGCAGGCTACGATGAGAACGTAATATACGAATTCGACATAAACAACAACTACACCGTCCAGTCTGGATTTCGCAGTCCCACACACGAGGTTACGTTTAGACAAGCCTTGGCACACATGGTAGACAAGAACTGGATTATCAACGACGTGTTGGAAGGCTTTGGAAGAAGAATCGACGCTTTTGTCCCTGCGTCGCAGAGTGGATACGTTAACCAAAGTGTCGTAGGCGAGAATTACCCGTATCCCTACAACCTGACAAGGGCCGCTGAACTCTTAGACATCTATTTTGCAGACACAGACGGCGATGGCATACGGAACTACTCCGTTGGATGGGATGGCAGAGAATCGGGACCAAACCTTGACCCAATACTTGTTTGGATAAGATTCGGCGACCCAAAAAGGTCGACAATTGGACAGGCTTTGGCTGACACCATGCAGGTCCTAGGAATTCCTGTCAGCACGATTAATTCCATCCCAAATTGGCCTCCTACGGTTTGGTATATTTATACAGGCGGATGGTCCATAGGCTCGAGCACGCCAGCTTTTCTTTATTGGCTATTCCACAGCCAGTGGTGGGGAAGCTCTAACACTGTGACTGGCATGAACGCAAGCAACTTGCCTAACTATCCAGACTTGGACAAGGCGTTGGCAAACCTCTACTTCGCGACCAGCATGGAAGAATTTAAGTATTGGGTCGAGAAAGCCACGGGGCTAATGGTAAATTACTGTGTCAACATTCCACTGTGGAGCCGTCTGGAGTTTTGGGCCTACAGCAGATTACTCACGGGCATCGTGAACATGGATGGCATGGGTTTAGAAAACAGTTACACCTTCCTGAATGTCCGCAAAATCGACGACCCCGACAATCCGAACGACGAATCGCAGGAACCAATCAAGATGGGAACGGTGCAGGCACCAGTAGCTCTTAACGTTCTGTACTCTAGCTGGTACTACGACTACGCAGTCCTAGACAGAGTCTTTTCTTATCTCCTCGCGGTTCAACCGTACAACCTTGCAGAAGACAGTCCTTGGGTAGCCCAAGACTGGGAAGTCTCCACTTGGTATGACCCGCAAGACGCCGAGATAAAGACAAAGGTTACGTATTGGATGCGGAAGGACGTGTTCTGGCGTGCTCCAGTAACTGGGGAACTGGTTCGGCAATTCACTGCTCACGACGTTGAATTCACGATATGGTACATCTATGCATTCGAATGTTGGGCGTGGCACAACTTCAAAAACGTACACCACACTAAAGTTGTCGACGACTTCACGATTGAGGTCTACTTCGACACGAACAGCTTTTGGCTACAATACAACCCGACTGGTCCTCTTCTACCAAGGGACGAATACTTATCTTTGCTTTGCGGCATCAGTTCGGCTACATTCTATTCCGATGGCGCTAATTGCACCGAATCTACAAGGTACGTGTTTACTGACGAACCAGTCGTAAAAGTGACCAACGCAAACATCGACACCACACCTTTGCTGGAAGGCGTCGACTTCGAAATCCTCGCAACGAGCACACCCAACTACACCCACAACGAAATCCATTTCCTAACAAACTTACCTGCTGGTAGCGTGACCATCGACTACTACACCCCAACTGTTGACCCCGAGGGCTACTACTTAGCTGACCTTGACTGGACCCAAACATTCTACAGCATCGGACCCTACTACTCCGTGGACATTGTCCCGGGTGTATATGGCTACGCAGTTCTCGGATGCAACCCATCTCATTTCCTAGGAGCCCCACTTCTAGGAGAGATAAACTGGATGTGGACGTTTAATGGAACAGATAAGCCTCGCAGTGGCTACTACCAAGTAAACCTATTCGACGCAGTTAAGCTTCTAACCTCTTACTGCAGTCGCGGGGACGCCATTCCAGACGGCAATTGGTTTCCAGGAGCAGACTTGGACCAAAATGATATAGGGCACGTAGGTCTCTACGACGCTGTTACAATACTAGTCAACTATGGAAAGAAGTTTGGGACACCGCCAGATTAGCGAATCCGTGCCGCTATTCTTCTGAAACGAGTTCCTAACACTTTGCACCATCTAAATTTGTAAGACTTTGAGTATCGTCATTGTCCCCAGCAGGAGCGTAAGTATACCAATAATCAGCTTCATTTTTTTGCTCTCAACTCTTTTCACGATAAAAGCGGCGACTGGTGTTGAAAGCGCGATGCCTATGGACAGCAAAATTAGCAGTAGCCAATCGACGTTTTGGCTGACGAAGAAGTAAGTAAGCGCGGCTGCTATACAAGTGATTCCCTCTGCTAAGGAGGTTATTCCTATGGCACCTTTCACCTCCACGCCCGTTAAGAGTTGACCCGCCATGACTATCGGTCCGTACCCTCCACCGCTTATGCCCTTGTTAAAGGCGGCAAAAGAGCCCAAACATGATAGCCTAACCCATGAAAAGCGATAACTCTTGTTCCTCGCAGCTAGGATGATGATGCCTGAGATGGCGACTGAGGCTCCAATGTATAGATTTAGGTACAGAGTCGGCAAGTTGACTGCAACTAAGACCGCAATTATAGACCCTGTTAGGCTTAGGACTGCAAGTGTCATTGCGATTTTGAAGTGCTGGCTCCCGATTGACAGGTCAACATTCTTGAACCTGTGATGGAACAGAGCTGCCAAAAAATTTCCAGTGAGCTGTGAAACCAAGACGGCTGGAACGACTCGCAGAGGGTCAAAGCCGAATATGAGCAGCATAGGGGTCATCAGGGTTCCGTAGCCCATTCCGAAAGAAGCATCAACGATCCCGAATAGAAATGCAAAAACAACTAGAAGGAGAAAATCCAACGGGAACATGTAGATTCGTCCTAACCATAGTTGAGAGAAGTACTTAACGTCTCTCGTCTTTGGGAGTCAACGGTTATCTGCAACCTTTTTTCCTCGGTTGAGAAAGTATTTATCGAAGACTTTTTCCCAATCGACCTTGTATAGGACGTATATGACTATAATCAGAAGCGCCATCGTGATGGCGGCGCCAATCCAGCCGTTTTCGCCCCCGAAGATGATTCTTAGGATGTCTCCGTAGGCTTTGCCGAAGGACGCCAGAATATAGCACATCAGAAACTTGCCAGCGAGAGCTGGAATAAACGCTTTGACGATGCTGTATCGCAGAATGCCTAGGGGGATGAAGAGTAAATCGTCTGGGAGCGGAGTTAATGCGAAGAAGAAGATGGCTACGGGGCTGTATTTGCCGAGAATCTTGAGGAGGTAGTCCATTTTTCTCTGTCTTTCTTCGCTGATTATCCTTCGCCCATAATATCCAAGCAAGTAGCCCGCAAACTCTCCGAGGGCTGCGCCGAAGCCTCCACTAATCGTCAGCAACAATGGGTCCCATCCTGCAGCGCCTAACCCCAGGATTACGAGTGTGTAGGGTATGGGAATAGCGATTGCCACGGTTCCTATTAGGCTGACTAGGAACACACCGAAATATCCAAACTGTGATGCCAGTTGGTTCATCCAGTCCAACAGAGACACGTTGACACTCCGTCTTTTTGCTGCATTGATTAGGCTAGACGCATTTAACTCTAACTATGTTTGTCGGCTACGTTTTCGTGAGAGAAAAATTTTGGAAAATCGAGTGGATGGTTGTTTTCGACGTCTAAATCAAGCCTAGCTTCTTTCCGCCTTCTTCGAATGCTTGAACTGCCTTGTCTAAATGCTCCCTAGTATGCTTAGTGCATAGCTGGACTCTAATCCTGGCTTTGTCGCGGGCTACCATGGGAAAGACTATGGGCAACGCGAAGATGCCTTTGTTCCAGATGAAGTTTGCAAGCTCCTTGGCTGTCTTGCTTTCACCGCACATTACGGGTACGATGGGTGTTTCGCTGTTTCCCGTGTCGAAGCCGAGGTCTTTCATTGCTTTGAGGAAGTAGTTGCGGTTTTCCCACACTTTCTTTACGTGTTCTGGCTCGGTCTCGAGAACGTCAATCGCTGCGATGCACGCTGCCGCAACTCCTGGGGGTACTCCGCCGCTGAGAAGCCAACTCCGCGACTTGTTGTAGGCAAAGTTTCGCAGGTCTTCACCGCCAGTTATGTGTCCTCCTATGACGCCGAAGGCTTTGGAGAACGTTCCCATCTCGACGTGCACTTGGTCTCGGTTTAGTTTGAAGTGGCTGACGATCCCGCGGCCGCCTTCGCCGAGGACTCCTTCGCCGTGGGCGTCGTCTACGTAGACGCCTGCGCCGTGTTCTTCTGCGATTTTGGCGATTTCTGAGAGTGGGGCGAGGTCGCCGTCCATGCTGAAGACGCCGTCGGTGAGAATCCAGACGTGGTTGTATGGTGGCTGGTGTTTCTCAGCCTCGTCCATAACGCGAGCCAAGTCTTCAGCGTCTTTGTGCTTGTAGATTGCTCGGTCTGCGTGGGTTAATCGGACGCCATCTATGATGGAGCCGTGGTTGAGTTCGTCGGACACGAAGAGGTCGCCTTTGCCGCACAGTTGGGGGACTAGTCCTTCGTTTGCCATGAAGCCTGTTTGGTAGGTTAGTGAGGCGGGGGCTCGTTTGAATCGGGCTAGGCGGCGGTCGAGTTCCTCATGTACAGTCATGTTGCCCGCGATGGAGCGGTCGCTGCCTGCTCCTGCTCCGTATTTTTTGGTGGCTTCTATGGTGGCGTTTATGAGTTTGGGGTGTGTGGCGAGGTTGAGGTAGTTGTTGGCGCAGAGCATTATGACTTGTTTTCCGTCGATGGTGCAGACGGGTTCGCTGGGGGTTTGAAGCTCTTTGAGTTCCCAGTTCAAGCTTTCACTTACGAGGCGTCGGTATTCTTCGCCCATGTATTTTGTTGGGTGACGTTTCGCTTTCAGGTGGTTCACCTCATGCGAATCTGTTTTTGCTTTCTTAATCAGATTAGCGTTCTCTTAACTTTTGCCACTGCGCGATGATGTTGGCTTGTTTGCTGATTGGCTTGGTTTTTGTGTTCTCGGCGTCTAGTCTGGACCGCCCTATTAGGCTCCACTTTTAGTGGAGAGTTTTTTGGTGAGAGGGGCAGCTGATTTTGGTTTTTTTGTGTTTTATTTTTAGGGTTTGAAACGTAGTATCGCAGCGATTCCGCCGAAGGAGTTCTTCAGCATCTGCCCTTCCTCGGTGTCAGTGGACACGACTTCTACGTCTGCGTCCGACTGCTCGGCTAACTCTGCCAAGTTCTCGACGATGTCTTCAACTTCGTCGGCAACGAGAGAGGGCGACTTGCACTTGGGACACGGCTGACCTGACAGGCTTTGTCGAAAAGCTTCGACGTCTCGGCTCTTCATCGTCTCCTTCCTGCTGTATCCGCATGCAGTGCATTTTTCTGTCACCCGAGCTATGTCCAACTCGTCGGACAGCAGTAGCATCTTGACAGCACCCATCTTCAACGCCCGTCTGACTTCGTCTTCGCCGTAGGTTGCCAAGCCCGTGTCATGCCCTATTTCGTAGAGGAAGTCCTGCATTAGCTTCTTCTCCTCCACGTAGCGGACTCGACGCATAATCTCGGGGGCTTTCTCCACAACCTCCTTCACACCCTGCTCTCCCGTGTAGGCAGTGTCGATGGTGGTGATGACTCTGGGCTTCAACTGATAATGAATGTACTCTCCCTTCTGAAAATCGTACTTAATCGGACCCGGCCCCGCAATGATGATTCCCTTCAAGTTTTCGATTCCCAGAAAAATCTCCGTGACATACTCGCCAACACGGTTGAAAAACTCTAACACTTTGGCTTCTCTCTGACGCTCAAAGCGTCTCGCTGATTGTCCACCAGCACGCATCTTACCCGGAATGCCGGAAGTGATTTCCTTAACGATGTTCAAGCGTCTGCCCTGCAGGATCGCAAGGGTGGCGTCACTCGAATCCAAGAGCATAATCCCATACGTTTCCTTCTCCTTCAACATGTCCTGCAAGTACTCGGTGTGGAACCTCGCGTCGCAGCGGTACAAGTTTATGGTTATAGGCTCGGGTGGAATCAAGACGTAAGTTTCATTTCTCTCGCTTCCCGGGCCGTTCTGTGGGATGGAGCCGCTGAAGATGACTAAGCCGTTTTCGGGTACTTTCTTGAACAACTTCAGACGTTGCTGTGTCTTGGTGATGGCGTCTTGAACGTTGTTCCTAGTCGTGTCGGACTTTATGTTGGCCGCTGTCCCATATTCCTGTCTGAGCGTGTTGAGAACCTCGCTTATCTGCTTCCCCGGCGGCACGTAGAGGCTGACGAGTTCTGTTCCACGGCCTTCTTTGCGAGCCAGCGTGTCTAATGCTTTTTTGAGGCGAAATCGCTCCAGAGAAGTCCGTTTTCCGCTAGTTTTGCTCAACCTAGTTTCTCACGTGGTAAGGCTACATTACGTGTCTTACAGATAAAAGTTGCCATACGAATCTAACGCTACCATTATTAATGGGCAAATGCACTCTTTGACAATCCACGGACGCGGTGAGGCATCACGACCATATTCGAATTAGTCTTCCTACCTATTCTAGCCCTCCTCGTAGGCATAATCGCAGCCATGTTGGGCATCGGGGGAGGAGTCTTCATCGTACCCGCCCTTCAACTGCTGCCCCTGAGCGTCGGGTTTTCTCCTCAAATGGCTGCGGGAACAAGCCTCACCATGATTTTATTCACTGCGCTTTCATCTACAGGAGGCTACACAAGACAGAAAAGAATCGATTACAAGATAGGGCTGCTCCTTGCTACGATTACGGTACCTGGCGCCTTCGTCGGTGCCTACTTAACGGAAATAATCGCAGAGCAAATGCTAA
>CAZJAQ010000019.1:0-6445 GCA_964544285.1 uncultured Candidatus Bathyarchaeia archaeon | reverse complement strand
CCTGGCGCCTTCGTCGGTGCCTACTTAACGGAAATAATCGCAGAGCAAATGCTAATACTCATCTTTGCCCTATTCCTGCTATACGTTGCCTCTCGGATGATTTTCTCATACAACCTAAGCATTTTTAAGTCGCTGACAGACCGCAAGCATTGCAAAGTTCGCCGACTCACAGACTCAGAAGGCAAAGTCTTCGAATACTTTGAAGACATAAAACTCGGCTTGCCCCTAAGCTTCTTCGCAGGGTTCTTCTCAGGGCTGCTAGGCATCGGCGGCGGAGCCCTCATGGTGCCAATTCTACACTTCGTCCTCTGTTTCCCTATTCATCTGGCAGTCGCTACTTCAGCCTTCATCATGATTTTCACTTCCATCTCAGGGGTGGCAACCCACGTGCATCTGGGGAACGTTCAGTTCGACTACGCCATCATCCTCAGCATCGGCGTTATAGTCGGAGCGCAGATAGGCGCCTACGTTGCCAAACGCACTTCGAGCAAAAACCTGCGAAAAATCTTCGGCTTAGTCCTAGTAGTCATCAGCCTGCGGATGATTCTTGAATTCCTAGGCTGGGCATAAAAACACGAGACATCCTTTATCTAGTCTTCACTAAACAATAACTGAGAGATGCAGATTGCACTCTACAGCAGGAAAGCGACTGCGGGTATATTCTGACGGGGCTTCGAGGGGAAACCCTGGACCCGCAGCCATAGCCATCAAAATAGTAGACGAAGATGGAACCGTGCTGAAGATTTTCTCCAAGTTTCTGGGAGAGAAAACGAACAACGAGGCTGAATATGGGGCTTTAATAGTTGCCCTCGAACTCGCAGAGGGGTTCACGAAGGGCTATGTGCACTGTCTTCTAGACAGCGAACTCGTGGTGAAGCAGCTTAATGGAGAATACAAGGTAAAAAGCCCTAAGCTGAAGAGCCTCTGGCTAAAGGTCCGCGAACTTCAGCAACACTTTCAGAAAGTAACTTTCAACCATGTTTCAAGAATGGATAAGAACATAGAAGAAGTTGACGAGCTGGCGAATCACGTCTTAGACAGAGCGACGTGCTAATGCTTAAAGGTTAATAGAGATATGCCCTTATCTCTACCAGAACGGAACCCATACCATGAACTCAGACCAGCCCTCAACGTTGCAGCTTTTTCTTTACGCCCTCGTCTTAGTAATCAGCCTCTTCATCATAATCACCTACATACTCTCAATGGGCTTGGGAATATTGGTTTTATTCTCCACCGCAGAAGGCTTAAAATTCGTCCAAGGTCCCCTGCAGATTTACCCGTTGCTCATAATAGACGTGCCGTTAGAGGTAAACGCTGGATTATACTTCGTATTTCTCTGGTGGGTCTTCGCTCTCTGCTTTGCCGCCGCTTGGAAATACAGACAAAGCCTTCAAAGCCGAATTCGCGATTTCTTCTCTACTGCGAAACAGAATCCCTTGAATAACAACTTGTTGGCGATGCCGATAATAACGTCCATGCTGTTAGTAGCAGTCATTGCGTTGGACTTTTTACAGAGCCGAGGAGGGTTCCCCGCGGGGTCTTTACCTCCAGGCGACCCATTCACGGACTTCCTAAAAATTTCACGAGCACCCGTAGTTGAGGAAATAATCTTCCGCATACTTCCATTAGGAGCCTTCTTGTTACCCTACATTTTTCTCGTTGGAAAGAGGACGAAGCCCGACTTTTCTCTTGGCAAACGATTGAAGGTTTGTGTTTTGTCAGTCTTGCAGCCTGAAAAGGCAAAAGAGGCTGTTGGTTTGAGAACCATCGGCAAGTATGGAATGTTTGGCGGGGTGATTGGGGCGGAATGGATAATGATAGGCGTTACTGCGCTTCTCTTCGGTGTCGCCCACTATCTAGGCGGCTGGGGAGTGGGAAAAATATCCCAAGCAGCCCTGAGCGGCGCGGTCTTCGCCTTAGCCTACCTCTATTATGGAGTTCAAGCGCCCATTCTGCTCCACTGGTATTTCAACTACTATTTCTCCGTCTTCGAGTTGTCGTCCAGATACCAATCTGCCCCGATAGATTTTCTGTCTCTCGTCTGGTCAACAAACCTAATCACTGGATTTCTCATGTGGTTTGTAGCGATTATTATTGGTCTAATGATGATTTTAAAGGTGTTTAGAAGAGAACCTAAAACCATCCCAGTTCCTGAACCACCCTTCTGAAAGCTCTCTAACCCATCTTCTCCGATAATGCCTCGGCGATGTCTTCGACGTCGATTAACTGTTGTTGACGGTTCTTCATATCTCGCAACGTTGCTTTCCCTTCTCGGAGCTCCTTTGGACCTAGAATGACTGCGTGTGGTATTCCTCTTCTGTCAGCATCCTGCAACGCCCGCGAAACGGTGCGGTTCATAACCTCCAACTCTGCGGCCACCCCTCTTTCCCTCAGCTGCAACGCCATTGCCAAGGCTTTGGGAACAGCCTCTTCACCGATAGGAATCACAGCAACGATTCGTTTAGAGAACTTCGGCGCAGCATTCTGTTTGTCCAAGGCTAACGCTATGCGGTCTAGCCCATGAGCCACACCCACAGCAGGCGTCGGTTCGCCACCGAACAACTCGACGAGCCTGTCGTATCTTCCACCCCCACCCAAAGAAACATCCAACTCGGGCACGAGGGGTTCAAAAATCATCCCAGTATAGTATTCCAAGCCACGGGCAAACCCCGTTTCAATAGATGTTTCAAGTTTAGCGCCACTTTCGTCGCATAGCTCAAGGATTTGCTGAAGGTTTTCCACTGCTACGATGGAACTGGCATAGTCCTTTAGCTTTTTCTTGACTTGATTTAGAACCTTAGAGGCGTCTTTTCCTTTTGCTTCAAAGACTTCTCTTAGAGTTGCTATGCCCTTTTCTGGAACGCCGAATTCCTTGGCAGATTTAAGCGCTTCGTCCCATCGTTTAGTGTCTAGAAGTTGCATTATGGTGTTTTGTTGTTCGTCCTTCACTCCTTCTTCTGATAGAAGTCCTCGCAGTATACCGACGTGGCCGATTTTAAACCAGTAATTGCGTAGTCCTAGTTTCTGTATTAAGTGATTGGTCAGCGCTAGAATCTCTACGTCTGCTTCGGGTCTGCTGCTGCCGATGATTTCGAAGTTTGACTGCCAAAACTCTCGGTAGCGACCGAACTGGGGCTCGTCATATCGGTACAGGGTACCCGTCGAGAAAAGCCGTATGGGTTTAGGCTCGTTCCGTAGGGTGGTCGCCATCAATCGGGCTATAGAAGCGGTGAATTCTGGTCTCAGGGCTACTTTTCGTCCACCCAAATCGTTGAAGGCGTACATACGTGCCTTAATCTCTTCCCCAGACTTTGCCGCCAACAAATCATACTGCTCCATGATGGGCGTGATTACTTCGTCGAAGCCATACAGCTTCGCAACTTCCTTCGCAACCGTTTCCGCGTACCTCAGCTTTTCAGCGTCTGGCGGCAGAAAATCCCGCATCCCCCGAACAGTTTGAAACCTAGGCATAGAGTTATTCCACCATTTTTTTCGTGGTTAACTTTGACAGAGTGTAATAAACGATTTCCCCGCGGCGGTTCACAACCGCCAAGATTAGCTTCTTCTTCAAGCTTTGAACATGCTTCAGCACGCGGGCAAGTTCTTTCATGGACATGGGCTTGCCTTCCTGAATGCCGAGGACGAGGTAGGGAGCCGTTGCTTTCTTGTACTCTCCTCTTTCATAAACTCGGAAGTCTATTCCCAACCCGAAGCCTTCTCGCACCACATAACCTCGGCTTCTCAAATCCCGATAGACTAGGTATTTTACCCAAACATTCTCGTCTTGAAGCTTGAATTGGTGCAAGAGCTCCTGAAAGCCCAAAGCCTTATGGAGTTTTCTTTGGAATACTTCGAGCATTCCTTTGCTCTGGAGGTACAGGGTTTCGTAGAAGGTTAAGACTAGTTCCTTGTTTTCTACTGTTCCGAAGCCGCGAGAAGTGAGGCTTTCAGAGTTGCCGCTGGCGGGTATTGTGACGCCTTTCGTTGAGAGTAAGCCTCTAATCTTCTTAATCTCAAAATTTCGAGCCTCTTTCCCTCGTTGTTCCTCGTTCTGCAAAGCCTTATCCTTCCGACACAAACAATAGCATACGAGTAGGGGATATATAACTAGCCTTCGATTGTTGAGAGTTTTTGGAAATCAGTTGGTGAAAGGATGCCTTCTTCACAGATTATCGCAGTGACGTACTTTAAAGGAGTGATGTCGAAGGCTGGGTTGAGAGCTGAGACTCCTTCTGGAGCAACTTGAACGCCGCTGAATTTGACCACTTCGTCTACGCTTCTTTCTTCGATTACAACATCTTTTGCCCATCGGTTTATGTCGAACGTCGATTTTGGAGCAGCGACGTAGAAGGGAACCTTGTGCTCATGAGCCACCACAGCTATCGTGTAAGTGCCAACTTTGTTAACGACTGCATCCCTCACTATTCTATCCGCGCCCACAACGACCTTGTCGACCAATCCTTTAGCCATGACGTAGCCCACCATGCTATCCGTAATCAAGGTGACGGGGATGCCGTCGCGGTGCAACTCGTAAGCTGTTAAACGTGCACCTTGAAGCAAAGGTCGAGTTTCAGTCGCTATAACCTTAATCCTCTTACCATCTTTCAGGGCGGCTCGCACCACTCCCAACGCAGTGCCGAAATCCACCGTCGCTAAGCTACCTGCATTACAATGCGTCAGCACCGTGTCGCCATCGTCTATGAGCGAAGAGCCGTGTTCTCCGATTTTCCAATTCACACGTACATCCTCAGCTGCTATTCTCTCTGCTTCTTTAACCACCGCTCTTACAACCTCTGCGGTATCTCCCTCTGTTTTTCTCGCTGTCTCCATAACTCTATCTATAGCCCAAAACAAGTTCACAGCAGTAGGCCGCGTTTTTTTCAAGACTTGGGCAGAAACTGCAAGCTCTTCCATAAGCTGTGCTCTATCCCTAGCCTTCGAATGATACACGGTCAAGGCGAGACCGTAAGCCGCTGCTGCCCCTAAAAGCGGTGCCCCGCGAACCTGCATGGTTTTAATGGCTTCTGCAACTTCATCGCAGCTCGTCATCGTTAGGAGCACTGTTTGACTGGGAAGCTTCGTCTGGTCAACAATCGTGACCACGCCCTTTTTCCATTCGATTGTTCGCATACACACTCATTCTCGCAGAACTCTAATTTTCTTTCTTACTGATTATGTTTTCGAGTTAAAGGAAAATAGTGGCTTCTCGAAAAGCTGAAGCAAAGTTTCTAGCTGCGCTTTGTGGGAGGGATTATTTTTGTGACTACCTCTACTGGACAATCTTTGGGCAAGTTCAGTGTTTTTCCCCAGTCGTCTCCGATAGCAATTAACGTGAAAATCCCGGAGAGCTCTGCTTTCGCTTTGCGAACAAGATTAATGAGAGCATTTTGGGTTTCGCCGGTCTTTATCATGTCGTCTACTATTAGGACACTGTCCCTTCGTTTTATGGCATTCTTTGGAATGTACAGCGTCATGGTCACGCCCGAGTCTCTCAGCGCGTACGTTTCTTCGAGGAAAGCCGTCACTCCGACTTCTTTGTTCCATTTGGCGATGACGAGGTTGATGCCCAGCTGATTAGCTACCATCGTCGCCAAGGGGATTCCGTCCACCGCCGCTGTTAAAACTTTAGTTACGCGTTTTCCAGCGAAGGTAGCTAACGCATGATGGGACGCTTGTCGCAGGATGTTGTAGTCGCTTATGATTTCGGTGTTGTCGAAGTATCCGTCGCTGTTGAAAGAGATCTTTCGGTGGAGTTCAACTTCCAGCCCCACCATCTTCTTCAGGACTTTCCAGAGTTGGCGGGCTCTCGCAATATTCGGAAGCACATGTCCCTTTGCATATCGACTGAGAACAGTGACGGGTAAACCAGTTTTTGCCGACAATTCGCGGTATGTGTGCTCACGTTTCGCGGTTCGAAGCAGCTCAATCGTCATGAGGCGTAGTTTTAGATCTTCCGCGTGTGTGCTCATCTTTCTCCCTTTCTGTAAACATTAACAAGTTAAATATTAAGGTTACAGTGCATATTTTTTGACTTGAGAGAATTTAAAAGTTCCGTCTCGTTTGGAGTAATAAACGCCAACATCCTCAGGGATTTGTTGGAATTGTTAGGAAGGAAGTCGTTAGCTCTGTCATGTCAGTCAGAGTTCCAACTGCTTCAGTATCTGACGAAAACCTTGCCCCCGAGCTCCTCAGCAACAGCCTTCAACTTTTTTATCGCCTTATCCATCTCATTGTTCACCAGCCTCTTCCAACCCTCGGGACCATTGGGGACTTTCACTTCGATGAAGTAATGATACTTACCCATTAAAGGTCAACTCTCGTTTGATTTACAGAACGATTGTGGTATTTGAACTCTGTGAACTACGCGTATGGATTCTCCATATTCTAAACTCAGATTCAGAATACAACCCAGCGTAGAGAGCTCCGGTAGTGGCGGGCCCGAGTA
>CAZJAQ010000018.1:0-23278 GCA_964544285.1 uncultured Candidatus Bathyarchaeia archaeon | reverse complement strand
CCGCAAGTCTGCCCTAAATACGATTGGTCTTGGACTAGAGCAGAAGAGTTTGTGTTCGGAAGGCAGAGGAAAGAGGATGAAGACTTCGGCATATATCGCCGTCTAGTTCTGGCTCAAGCCAACGATGAGAGGGTTTTGGAGAGGTGTCAGGATGGAGGCGCAGTCACGGCTCTCTTTGCTTATGCCTTACAAAACGGCATAGTTGACGGAGTAGCCCTCTCTGGACTCTCGGCAGACAAGCCTCTCTATCCTAAACCCAAGTTGGCGACTACTCTTGAGGAGGTTTTGGAAAACGCTGGAACCCGCTACGCCTACTCGCCCAACATGCTAGCTTTTCAAGAAGGGGTGAAGCAGGGAACGAAGAGCTTAGCCTTCGTAGGCACTCCCTGCCAGATTCACGCAATCCGAAAAATACAGATGTTTCCGTTAAAGAAGTACGCAAACCCGCTGCAGTTCGCCGTTGGGTTGATGTGCACGGAGAGTTTCACTTATGAGGGACTGTTTGAAAAACACCTCAAGAAGAACATGGGCGTCAACTTGACCGACGTTGCAAAGATGAACATTAAAGGAAAAATCCTCATCCACCTAAAATCGGGCGAAGAAAAAAGCATCCCCCTACCTGAAGCAAAGCAGTACACGAGGAACAGCTGCAACCTTTGCAACGACTTCAGCGCCGAACTCGCAGACATCTCGGCGGGTGGGTTAGGGCTCAGTGGCTGGACCTTTATAATTCTTCGAACCGAAAAAGGAGAAAAGATTTTCGACGGCGCGGTGAAAGCTGGAATGCTGAAAACTAGAGAGGCGAGCGAAGAACCCTTCGCGCAAACTTTGCTGACGAAGCTGTCAAAGAAGAAACAGCAGAATTCCCCTAGAAGCTAACGTCTTTCACTCTTTTGAGCCCGTTCAATAGCATTTTTTACGGCTTCTCTGACAGTGTAGCCAGCCACGTGAAGGATGGGTTCGCCGATTTCTGGGTCAACATCCATGCTCGCGGTGCAGGGAAAGGCATGATGCGCCACTGCCACCGTGTCTTCAATGTCGGAGATTTTTGTCCATTTAATCTGCTGGGCTACGTACCAAGTTGAACCGCAGGGGGCACTCCTCAACACTTGGGCATCAGTAATCCTACCTCCCGCAACCTTCACCTCGACACGAGGCTTCCCAACTCGATATCGCCTGACAAAACCATCTATGACTGGCTTTCCGGTTTCTTCCAACGTGCAGAAGGGCTTCGGAAATGCGTATTCAACGCCCATTCCGTCTAGCGACTCTGCGAGTTGCCTCTGCAAGCCGCGGTGACACCAGTTTCGATTTTCTAAGGGAACGATGACAGCCCTCGCTTTTGTCTCCTCAGCTAGCTTGGGCGTCGCTGCCAACAAGTCAGGATGCAGTCCAACAGCAAGTATGATGTCGCAGTTGGGCAAGTTTTGGGGCAGGTGTTTTTCTGGCTCTTCAATGAAGGCAGGCAGGTTTTGGGGAGTCTTGTAGACTGCTTGAATGTCTGGTGCGAAGGAGCCGTAGAGTTGTCTGCAGTATGTGCATGTGAACCCGCATGACTTGCAGTAGTTCGACGTGTTGACCAAGTTTTCCACTACGCGTTCAGCGAACTCGTCGTTGTAGATTACGCAGAGCTGCATAGTCTCCAGCATCTTTCCTGCTTTGCCCTATACAACTGAGCTTTAATCTAAAATAAATAGATGTCATTCATCATCTTATTATACAACAAACTACAATCGGCGAGCAGAAAACATGCAAGAAGGAGCTGAACTGAAAATGCCAAAAAAGAGGGAAAATTCTGGGGGGGACATATTTCAGCTTCTTCTTGAAACAACGGAAAAAAGAAGGAAGAACGAGAGAGCGCAGCTTCTAGAATCGTTGAAGGTAAAGGAATTCTTTGAAGAGGGAAGCATAAGCATCAACGAACGAACATGCCGGGGACTCGAGTGCGAGCTCTGCATCAAAGCGTGCCCCACGAAGGCTTTGTACTGGCGAGACGGAAAAGTGGGCATAATCGAAGAGTTGTGCGTCTACTGTGGCGCCTGTGTGCTCTGCTGCATCGTAGACGACTGTATTAAGGTGAGTAGAAGACGAAAGGATGGGAAAGTGGAAAATTTCAGCAAGCCTTCCAAGGTCATCCTGCTACTCAACAGCATTGACACACGAAGGAGACATAAACGGGTTGAGTCCCTCTTCCCAACCCCAGAAACATACCTAAAACGATACAGAAAACTATGACAGTAACAGCGTCAGCTTTTGTTCCATTTCTCCTGCAGAAATTTTGGAATGTCTGAGGAATCTCTGGGTCCCACGAGCACTTCCCAGCCGCTGGCTTCTTCTATCTCGCCGCTGAGCCGCGCCGCTTTCCCCGGAATAATCAGCTTCCGATGCTTCACCCTCTCTTCAACCCTGCTCTCCTTAACAGCCTCAGCCACTTTTTCTGCCGTCAACTTTCGTCCCGCAACGGCACTGTCCACGGCGATTCCCTCCGTGTCCACGACTATGAGGTAGGAGTTGATGCCAGCCGATTCTATGTCTGAAGCCACCGTGTAGAAAGTCAAGGCGAAGTTAGTCGTGAACATCACGGGCGAATTCTCGTTAGGGTTTCCAAACGTTCGCAGTCCAGGCTCAACCGCGACGGGTTTCCGCGGGTCGGTGTATATGTTCTGTCTGAGAACAACGTTGGGCAGAAGCACCCAACCTTCGGTGCTGTGCAGAATCAAGACGTCAGCGTAACGATTGACTAATATCGCAGCCAAGTAAGCCTCATTCCACTCTGCAATCTCCACTGGGGCATCTGCATTCTCAAGCCACGCAGTAACGGGGGTGCCTATCAGGGGAAAGCCTAGGAGCCCGTCGCCTTTCTTTGCCGCTGCCCGTCGAATCATAGTGAAGTTGTTAATCGTGTCTCCAAGTCCTTCACGAGGCATCGTTCCAGGGTCCAAAACTAAATCGTTAACGCCATACTCACTCAGAGTCTTAGACAACGAACGGAGAAGCTTAAGGTCGTTGGGCGCAAAAACCGCGAGGGGACAATTATACATAAGCGCAAGCTCCGCCATATCTTTCCAGTTTTCTTTTGTGGCTGCATAGAGAAGGGGTCTAGCGTTGGGCGCAGCCATCAGACCCGCCTCTAAAACCTTAGAGTCGAAGGAGCAGAAAATGAGGGGCAACGTAGTATTCTCCGTAACCTTCTTCACTGCTGCCTTGAATTTTTCCGGGTCGTTAGACGTGGAGCGGATGGCAATCATATTCAGTCTCAAAGTCGCGCCTATGTATTCATAGGTGAACTGCTGCGTTTTCCTAACTCTCTCAAGCAGTTCTTCGTCAGACATCTCGTCGGTGACGTCGATGGCAATGGCTGTGGGGTTCGTGTAGGTGAATTCATGGCGGTACATGACGTACTTGCCGCCCACCTTTATCGCACTTCCCTCGGGACCGATTACAACCTCTTTGATTGGGGGTTTGAGCATCTCCCAAAGCTGCTTGTAGGCTCTTTCGTTTTCCTTCTTTAACAATGGTGCGCATTTCTCTAGGGCTACTTCGCGGTTTACCAGCTTGGTGGCGAAGGCCATGCAGTTCTCTTCGCCGCATTCTTTGCAGTTTGTCTTCGGGAGTAGCATGTAAACGTCGATGGGGCTAACTTCCTTAATGCTGGTTTTTTTGACTTCTCTCTCAGACATTTTTCTCATGCCTCTTCTAGATTTTTGCAGTCACCCAGTTCCCAATTTTTTCTGGGTTGCCCGATTTGCCGCTGGTGAGTCCCCTGATGACGTCTTTGAGCGTTTTCACTGCTGCGGGATGCATCATCATGAACAAGTCGACGCCAGCGAGCAGGAGTGTGAGCGCCGTTGCGGTTTCCCAAATGGGGCCTCTGAACTCTCGCGGTCCCCATTCAGGGTCCATCTTCTTCCACGCCTCTCTCGCAGCCCAAGCATTCGTCGTGCCCGAAGACATCGGGTGTTGCAGTTCAGGGTCACCCATCAAGGCGGCTAGTCTGGCTCGTTCCATTATCGTGAAGGCATAGTCTAAACCGTATCCTAAGGCAGCTGTAGTAGTGTCCATTATGATTTGCTCTTTAGGCAGGAAGTCGTAGAGGCGACGGTTGAGCTGTCTTGCTTGGTTCAAGTCCATGGGGGTGAAAGAAAGCACGACATGTCCATGCTTCTTGGCGGCTGCACAGGTTCGCTCAATATCCATGTCCTGCGTTACTGAACTGAGCAGAAACCTCTCTCCCGCCCCGACTTCGGCTACTTTCTCGAAGACTTCGAGGTCTTTCTTAGGGTCGCCGCAGCCTCCGATAATCATCGGCACGTCTACGGCTTGCAGTACGTTTTCCACTGTTTTCGCAGCTTCCTTCGGAGGCGTGTCTTTGACTAGGGGGTCGATGCTGATGAGATGCAACGTTATCATGTCAGCACCATACTTGTCGACAGCCAATTTCGCCCACGCAACTGGGTCTCCCATGACTTCTTCAAAATGCATCTTCACGGGCTTGGCTAAGGGAATTTCTGTGTCGAAAACGTCCAAAGAGATGATTGGCGGGTTGGACGTGGGAGCTTCGAAGAGGTAGAAGGCTGGAGCTTTTTCTCCGCCGATTGTTATGGATTTTCTGCGGGTTCCTCCTTCGCTCTTGGTGGCTCCAAGCGTCACTTCAACCACTTGCCCAGGATACTTCTCTATCGGAGGGGCGAAATCTGCTTGCAGTAGGGCTGTTGGTTTTGCCTTCAGTGGAGGGGCTATTTTTGGAGCTTTAGGTAATGCAGTTCCAGCTGCTACTCCTGGTTGAAGCCACAACTCCAAGTCTCCGATTTCCATCTCTACGTCTTCGAGTTCTATCTCTTGAAACCGGGTTAGAATGTCGAGGAGGTTCAGGATGTCTTCTTTACTTTCTTTTTTCGTCAAGCTTTTCACCTTTCATGGAGCGTATGATGACTTTTTTCGCGTAGATTTTGGCGTCTTTCAGGATTATTTTGTATCCGCCTGTGGTGATTGGTAAGGTTGAAACAGTAGCCACGGGGGTTTCGGCTGGAATCTCTGCTTCTACTTCGGTGGGAACTGCCTCCACTGCAGCAGGCTTTTCTTTCCATGTTTCAACGATTGGGTGTCCACGTTCTTTCAAGAAGGCTTGAAGCTCGTCGAGTGTCTTCACGTCGTTTTCAGTCGCAATCTTGTCTCTAATTTCTGCGGGTATGAAGTCCCTGACTCGTTCTTTCACGGAAGTGGGCATCCAAACAACCCGTTTCCATCCACCGTCAGCTTTTAGGAATTTGGGCGACCGCATGTACTCGATGGAGATGCCATGGAAGCCGTCGACCTGTCTGCCGCCAGCAGTAGAGTCCGCTATCGTCGAGAAGGGAAGCCCGTTTATCGTGGCTTCTTTGAAGCCCCTGTGAACTATTCCGAAGCCCTCGACCTCTGGAATGTAAAAAGCAGCGCCTTCGAAGCAACCGCAGGAAGTATGGGGGTAGCCGAAAGCGGTGTAAAGCCAAACTCTCGTAACCTCGCCTAACGATTTCTGTTTGGCAACTTCGTTGATTCCTGAGAATTCTCCTTTTTCAGCATCGACTAATTCGCCCTTGTCTATTTCGAACACGGGTCCTTTCGGGTCTATTCTTGCGGATGCTCTTCCGTCAAACCAGCTGATTGAACCACAGTTTGAGTATCGTTGCGGAGTGATTACGCACATGTGGGAGGGGGCGAAGGATTGGCATAGAGTGCAACCATAAAACTTGTCGACTTCCTCATCTTTCAAGCCTCGAGCCCTCGCGTCTCTAGCCTCGTAAATTCCTAAAGCCTCTTGCCAACCTTCCTTAACTTTAGCTGGGTCAGTGATAAAGGTCACTTGTATTTTTTCGATTATGGGAAGCTCGCTCTTAAACAGTCGCTGCAGAACTTTCCCGATGTATTCAAAAGAATTCAAGCCCTTTTCGAAAGATTTCTTGCCAAGCCGAAGCCAGATGTCGTACCGCTGGTTCAGGTGCATGAAACCTTCGATGAAGTTGCAGTATTCGTGGATACGCCTTTCGATTACGCCTTCAAGTTCGGGCTCAAGTTTTTCGCCAGAAACTTCGATTATTATGCCTAATGGGTGGCTGCTTCCTTCACTCATGTCTTTGATGTCGGGGCCGATTATGGAGACTTTTCCGTCTTCTATTTCCTCTGGTTTCAGAACTCTTGCCAGCTCAAACTTATGCTCTTTGTCTGGTCCGCCGAGCTCCACTTGCATGTCTTTCCGTCTGATTCGTTCGCCCTCGTAGATGACACCTACGTCTACTGGGATGTCTTCAAACATCGACATTCTCATTCTCCTCCTAATTGGTTCAGTATTGTTTCGAATTTTTCACTCCAATCCTTTACTGAAAGGTTTGGAAATGACCATGATGCGTGAGGGTTGTAGAACCTGTCGAGGCTAACTGTCTTAACATTTGTGGAAAAATGTTTCAGCCCAGCCAATATCACAAATTCCATGTAGTAGGGAAGACCCATGAACAACGCAAGGTCATACGAGCCTTTTCCGTCCAAGCCTTCCCATTCTGGGTCGTTAAGCCTGCTGCCAATCTCCATCGCCGACATCGCACCAGCAGGCTGAACCCCTCTTTTAACAAATTCGTTTATCGAGTGTGCAGTGGCGACAATCGGAATCCCTGCAGCCTTACTCATGCGGATTACATAATCGATCATTCTGACATCTTCTGAGTATTCTTCTACTGCTTGGTGCCCAACGATGAGAATTGGTCGCCTTGCTTTTTTCACCATTGCCACAACCACTTCTGGTTTCAGGATGAGGAGCGCTTTCTTCGGTCCCGCGATTTCGGCTTTCTGCCAGGGTTCTGCTTGTGAACTCATGCTACTCACCCTTCCTCTGCCTAATCATCCTAGGAAGCAACGTGGGGTCTGGAATCCTAGTTTCCTTCCATCCCTTCTCTTCTAAGATTTTTAGGATTTCGTCTTTCATGGTGATGGGAATGTCAGCCTTGTTTCGAACGAAAAGATGGATGTCGTCGGGCATGACTCCGTAGAGGCGCTTGTGCAAGTCGATGTAATGGGTCAGCTTTATAGCGCGACCTTTAGTGGTGTCATTGGGTCTCATGACAAGCTTTGCTATAAGCACTATTGCTTCTTCTTTGGTTTCAGCCGTGGTAAAGAGATGTTCGGGAGCTGGGCCTCCGTAGACTTTGTCGCCTGTCCTAGCGTCGTACACGTACCAGTCGTCATCCTTGTCTTTCCTCCCCAAGAGCATGCGCCGATACTTAGCTCCATGAGGACCGACGACTACTGGTATTCCGAGTCTCCAGACGCCCGCAGCGATTGAGGCAGCTTTCTGGGAGTAAGCTCCCCAAGCGACTCCCACGGCGCCTACTCTGTTGAGGATGTAGTCGGCGATTTCCTCGTAGTTAGCCCTAAGTTTCCTCTTTGCGAAGATGTTCGCAATCTTGATGGCTGCTCCAGCTATGTGGGAGTTGGCGACGCATGAGCCCACGTTGACGATTCCACCAGCGTCGAAGGAGCCCGGATGTTTCTCGTAAAGTGTTTTTCCTTCTTCATCCTTTACCATGGCGATGGACATGGCTGCGCATCCTGAGGTGACGATGATAAATCTGCGCTTTGCGAACTCTTCGGCGATTTCTGCGACTTCTTTTCCGCCGTGGGGATAATTGGCGCATCCGACTATAGCTACCACTCCGGGAATTTCGCCGAGAACTATGGGTCCGCCGACTTCCCTTATTTCCACGTCTTGGATGGCGCCTCGCCCAACTCGCATCTTAAACTTTTCTTCCAACAGTTGTTTCTCTCCGGCTTTCACCATGTAGCTGTGCAGTGGGAAGTCGTTGGGGCAAGCGCTGTCACAGCGGGCACAGCCCACACAGCCCTCGAGGATTTCAGCCAGCGGGTTAAGGTCTCCTTGAGCCGCCGCCTTTACAGCCTCAGGAATTGGCTGGTTGTTTGGACACGCTCGCATACACTCGTTGCACTGGTTACACTCTTTCGCAGCTGCGATGATTTCGTCTATTTCGGGAATAATCTTGAACCTATTCCGTTTGGGAGCTACAGCCATCACGGTTTCAACGGCAACTTCTCCCACCTTGTCTGGGTCTAAAACGAGTACGCCGGGAACCTTCTCTTCAACCAAGTCCGATATGACTTCTCTCGACGGACTTTCGGTTCTGTTCTCGAGCCCTAAACAGTTTTTAGAACTTGAAGCAATCACGGGCGTCTTAACCTTCTGCGCCTCAACCAACGTGTCGGCTCTGATGCATTGTTCGTCCACGACGATTAAGTCGGCGAGTCCACTTCTTATGTAACGCAACTGCCACGATATAGGACCCACTATCTTTGCCATCTTGCTATACCGAGTGATGTCGTGAGCGGTGCAACATATACCCACAACTTCTACTTTGCCCAGCAATCCTTTGTCGGTCAGGTAGTCGATTATGCCGACAGAGGAAGGAACGTTATGACCGATTACTAGGATAGTTGGTTTAGAGGTGTCTGCGATGGCGAAGCCTAAATCAGTCAACGAGGCTTCCGGGTCAGCTTTTGGAAAGCCTAGAACTGATATTTGTGCCAAGTCTGCAATTTCCATGCCAACTTGATCCACCATGCCTGCGTGAAGAACTTTGGATTCAAAATCGATGTTGCTTCCCTCCTGCCCGGTGTGGGTGGCGGAGAGAAGATGTGTAACCTGTTCTTCGCAGTAGTCTAGGACTTCTTCTAAATCCTTTAGTTTTTTAGGTTTTATACCGCAAACTAGGCGAGTCACGGGTGCCTCTATATCGATGGATAAGCCTCCCACGTCTAAGGGGCTGTTTCGACCGTATTTCTCTATTAAGTGCTCAACCAAGTGTCGGGCATGTGCAATGTGAGTGGCTGCTCCGATGCAGCAAGCGAGAAGGACTATACGGGATTGCTGAGCCGCCATGTCCAGTCCGCAGGCGCCTCGTTTGTCCCCTGTTAGGTCGCATTTTCCGAAGGTGCAGAGACAACAGACATCGCAGAAGGGCAGGTAGAAGGGTTTGTACTTGTTCAGGAGTTTCATGTCCCAATCCCGCAGGCTAATTACTGAGGGAAAGGGCGTTGGACCCATGGGTTCTTCCCACGTTTCTTCGAGGATTTTGTCGAATGAAAGCTCCAAACCCTTTATAACGCCCACATCGGTCTTCATCTCTTCAATTTTCACATTCATACCTTTCTTGGTCAACTTGAGGGCACAACCCTTATGGTCTTGAAGTTGTTAAGTTTGTCCGATGTTATTTTAAGTTTTCTAAAAACGCTGTCTCTTTTGTTCGCTGTGCGTGTGTTGACGGTCTTTTATGTGCACGTCAAAGTATATACATCATATAGCCGAGACTCGAATTAGTAGCCTGCTTTCTCCATCAGATTCTTCACAGAAACGTATGCGGGCGAAGCAGGGGGCAATTCAAGCAGAGGATTTCCAGAGAGCACGTAGCTTTCTACATCTTTGTCGTAGGCAATCTTTCCCAAGTATTTCAGCTTTGTTCTCTTTTCGATTTCTGTTTCCAGCTCCACTGAAACTCGGTATCCTGCGACGACGTAGAAGTTTTTGAACTCTATCTTGACCTCTTTTGCAACTCTGTACGCCCGTTCAACGTGGTGAAAGGATTTTTGGGAAGGGTCTATAATGTCAAAAATGTCGTCTACTTGAGAGGTTATTCTTCGGTTTAAATGCTCTAACCCGCCTGGAGAGTCGACGAGAACATGCCTATACGTCTTCGTCAAGCCTTCTAAGGCTTTTTTCAGCGCGGCGTCGGGTAGGCAGTAACAACCTTCTACGAACTTTGTTCCAACAGCAATCAGGTCGAAGGAGTCGCCTTCGTATAGTCCGCTTTCCCAGATTTTACTCTCTATTCTTTCCGAGGGAGGAACCCCGACCGTGGTGCCTCCTTTCTCTAAGAAGGTTTCAAGCAGCAGTTCAGAGATGGTCTTTTTTCCCGCTTCTTTGAGGTCTACTCCAACCATTTCTCCCAAATTCTGGTCCGGGTCTACATCCACGAGAAGCACGGGAGTCTCGCCGATTTCAATCAGGTACTTAGCCATGAGGGCGATAAAGGTTGTTTTTCCTGTTCCTCCTCTGCCCAACGAGACTAGTCTTTTCATTCAACGTGCCCTCTTTTGGTTGTCTTATGCCGATTCTTATACTTTCCGTGTCTCATGCCGAAATTTGGTGCGTGTTTGGTTTTTGCGAAAATTCATGAAGGCTGTTAGCTTTCGTCCTGCTGTCTTGTCTGGACGAATCTTTCACTCAAGTTTTTGATGGCTCGCACTGCCAGAGACCCCTGGTGTTTAAGAGGTGTTTTTCCCTGCATCTCAGCTTTCACTACTCGTTCGTCGAAGGGTACGAAATCCAGTATGTCCAAGCTGTTGTTCTCGGCGAATTTCTTAATCGCGTCTCTTTGAAGCTTGTTCATCACTTTGTTGCCTATGAGAAGAATTCGTTTGATGCCTGCGTCCTTGGCTAATGCGTGGATGTGCTTGGCTGTTTCTAGCGATTTTATGCTCGAGTCTGTAACAATCAGCATCGCATCTACATTTTTCGCTGTTCCTCTGCCCAGATGCTCGACGCCCGCTTCCATGTCGAGAATAACCACTTCGTCCCGCTCGACCACCAGATATCGAAGCAAAGCTCGGACAACGGCGTTTGCAGGACACGTACATCCAGAACCCATCGACCGCACCGTCCCCATAACTATCAAATTCACGTTGTAAGGAGTTTGAACTGAAAAATTTTGAACGACGTCGTCCACCGTGAAGGAGAGACGGTAAACGCCCGAGAATTCGGTGGTTGTTTTCGATTCAACTAGCTCCTTGTTCTCTGAGATGGGCACTATTTCCCGCGCTTTCTCAGGCGGTAGTCCCAGGGTTAGGGCAAGGTTCGGAGATGGGTCGGCGTCGATGGCGATTGTTTGGAACCCCTTCTTGGCAAATGAGCTGGCAAGGACTCCAGCGATTAAGGTTTTGCCCACTCCACCCTTCCCCGAAACCGCTATCTTCACTGATTTTCCTCGTTCTCAACTTTGGCTTTATGGCTTATTTACGTTTCCTAAAGAGAGTAAGCCGTCTCTTTTCGTAGACATCGTCGAAGTCTGCTAACTTACAATCCTTATTTCACGTGGGTTACGGTGCATTTTTGCGGTATGCAAAATTCTTAACTAGTTTCTTCGATATGTTTTAGTAATTAGAGGGTAAAAAATCGTGGCAGAATTACACCGAAATGCAATAGAAGCTCACTATGATACAAAGTCGGAAAGCTACGATTCTGCTCGTCAGAGCCTAGTTTTCAAAATATATGATGCTATTACTTGGAAATATCTAGAACCCTACGTTCCTTCGAACCCAAATAGTCTTGTTCTGGACGCTGGAGGCGGAAGTGGGCGTTGGGCTGTTCCGATGGCAAAAAAGGGATGCAAGGTTGTTCTGGTGGATATCTCGGAGAAAATGCTTGAGATTGCTCAGAAGAAAGTAGAGGCTGAGGGGTTGTCGAGTCAGATTGAAGTCCGAAAAGCTGACATTGGAAGCTTGGATTATCCAGACGAGACATTTGATTTTGTGCTCTCCGAGCACACTCTTTTCTTATTTGAAAAGCCAGAACGAGTCGTAGCTGAATTAGTTAGAGTCTTGAAGAAGAATGCGCCACTCGTGCTGTCTGCTCAGAACAGGTTAGTGCAAACATTAGCCCATCTGCCAGAGGACATGATGGAGAATCCCACTATTGCAAAAACTGCAAAGAAGGTTCTTAACACACTAGAACATGATTTTCTCTCGAAACAGCCTCCTATAAAAATTTTCAGCCTAACCCCAACCGAATTCCGAGGAATCCTAGAAAAGAACGGACTCGAAATAGAAAGAATGCTTCCCAAAATCGTCACCATGCCCTTGAGATTTGCGCCTGACTTCTTTATGAAGAAAGACGTCCCAGAAGAGCTAATCGAAGACATATTTCAGCTTGAACTGGCGTTCTCTGAACACCCCGACGCGATACCATTGGGAGCTCATTTACAGGCAATGGCGCGAAAGAAATAGGCACCACTGCGGTATTTTTCCACCAACGCTCACAATGCCCGTTATTTTGGGGCTGTCTGCCCACAGTAGCCGATCAGGTGACCTCCAAAACCGACTACCCAGAGCAAAGCAGGATAGGCAATCATACGCTCCATTCCTCCCGGCCCTAAGCCCAGATAAGTGCGTGAACCTGTGAGAACAAGTGCCAAGATCGCCATCATCCCCAAAGCAACAGAGAAGTATGAGAGGGGCGGCTTCTGCAGTTTGTAGGATAAGATAGCTGACAGTCCTCCGAAAAGGAAGGTTATCAAAGAGAAGACAGTGTGTATTGGTATGAAGTCCTCTGAAAATAATCCAACTCCGATTGCCCCGATGCTTGCTATCGCCAGAAGGATAGAGAAGGGTTTGAAATTGAATTCCCGCTGAATAAAGTAGGTGGCAACCAACCCCATAGTGCCCAGCAGGAAAATCGAAGAATTGAAGATTAGTGCAGTAGTCCCCACGCCGAGGTCACTTATCCAATTCTCAGAGACGCTGAAACCCGGATACAACGCTTCCGCAATGATAATCATTAATAAAGATTGAACTCCACCGATGAATAGAAGTGAACCTGCAATCTTACCATTGTTGTATTTCATAATTGGAAGTATGCCTTTTCAAGTCTTAAAACTTTAGGCATCCAAGGCAGTCAACTCTCCTTTAAGCCATAGTTTTCGACGTGAAAATAACTTAAGCCTCGAAAGTGAAAAAAGAGCTCGGTGAAAATTGGAATGTCTATAGTGGAGACGAGTGCCGAAAACTGGGAAGAAGAAGTTCTGAAATCCGACGAATTGGTCTTAGTCGAGTTCTGGCATCCACAATGCCCCTATTGCAGGATACTCGAACCCGTCTTCGTTGAACTTTCCAGAGAATACGAAGGAAAGCTGAAATTCGTCAAGTTTAACGTGATGGAAAGCTCGGAGAACCAAGAACTGGCCCGCTAGATACGGTATATTGGGTACGCCTACTTTGAAGTTTTTCTGTCAAGGAAGACCAGTGCAAGACATCGTGGGGGTGCTGACGAAGGATTATCTGCTGCAAGGGATAGAATTCGCAATTAAAAAGCATCGAGAATGTGCGGAGAAGAGCACGCCCTTGAAACTGTCCTACATTAGTTGACTTAGGGAATTGTTGAAAAACTGGTCGAAAAAAAGGGTTGGGAAAGAGATAGAGGGTTTATTGGACGGGCAGAGCGAATTTCTTGGGTCTGGCTTGGGTCTTCACCAGAACGACGACAGTGATAGTCATCAGGACGAACAGCGGCAGTACAGCAAACGCTGGAAATTCAGGCACGAAATCAACGATGTCTATGTGAATCTCAAGCCACGTCATGTTCGTCGCTAGAGTGCCAAACGATTCTGTCGGCATGGAAAACTCTACCATGTAATAGAAGAATATCTCAGCCGGGATTCCTGTGTCTCTGTACCAGTACCAATCCATTTTAAAGGTCATGTTGTAGAACGGGTTAGGAGGATAAGTCATGTTAAGGGCAAAGTGGTTCACTTCAACCATGTCGCCCAAATATGGTCGGGTGATTGTCTCGTTTATCGTTCCTTCACCAAAAAGAGACGTGTTGCCCGTGTAGACACGGTCGTCTTCATAAAGATTCGCTGCGATAAGGATGCCTGCACCGGCGAATGTGCCTCCCGTCTCTCCCGTGTCAACGTCTATCCAACCCGTTTCAACGGTGTCTGAGCCGTTTGTGTAGTAAGAGTGACCTTCAACCGTAACGTTGGTGTCCACAACATCGATTACAGTTACCAAGAAAGAAGTCACGTTGACCAAATCTTCACCCATCATGTCGGTCGAATTGCCCAAGTAAATAACTCTGTATTCTGCCCAGTAGCCCACTTGGACGCCTACAGTTCGCTGCGCATTCACAGGACTTGGCGCCAGAAGAAGAAATGCGAGTACCACTGATAAGACGATTCCCTCAAGAGACAATGAAGCCTTACTTCTGAACAAGCATATTCACCTCCTCTAGACTCACAGATTGCATTCACTGATTTCGAATTTCATATATGCACGTGTTCTTTTCTTAAATCTTATCCGTCTTTTCTCTGAACGCCAAACACTTCGAGGCTACTTGGAGGTAAGAACTAGCCGCTCTGAACTCACGTCCACCTCAACGATCCTACAGTTTTCCACCGTCTTAGCGACGCCTAAAACGTCTTTAAGCAAAACCTTGTTCCCTTCAGCCTTCACGTAGACTACGTCTCTGAAAACGACTTCCTTGTCCAGAAACACGGTGAATTCACACATGTCTAAACCCAAATTAGAATGGTAAAAACTGGTATAAAACCTGTTACGAAGATGGGAGGGCAACACGTGTTTTGGAAAAAGCAATTATAGACTAGAATCTATACTATGTTTGGGAGAAAAGGAACGTGAGAAAAACAAATCTTGCATTCATACCAGCCTTGCTTCTAATCATTTTAAGCTTTAACTCAATAGCTAAGGCTTTCATATGGAACGTGCCAAGCCACGATAGCAAAGACAATACGAGCCCTGACGACCCCACTCTTCCAACACAAAGAGAAAAAGACGCATCCAACGAGACCTTTCACGTCGGTTCAATATTCGGGGTAACACGATATGAGGCCAGACCACCGATGCTATGCACATAAACATGGTTAACATACCATCACCTCTCAGACAAACTGGCTTGACGTTGCCAGTTGGATGAAAGAAGACTTAAAAGGCATGACGTGACGGAAACTTAACACGTGTCAAAGTTTTTCACTCGGTGAGGCCTAAAAAAATTGAGCAAGAAAATCCTAGAAGAACTTAAAGACGCTGTCGTGGTTGGCAACGTTAAAGAGGCGAAGCAAGCAGTTGAACAAGCAATAAACCAAGGGATTCCAGTCAAAGCCGCTTTGGACACGCTGATGAAAGCGATGAAAATCGTCGACGAACGATATGAGAGAAAGGAATACTTCGTCATCGACGTAGCCTCATCCGCCTCAGCGATGAAGGAAGCTTTCAAAGTTCTGGAACCCCATTTAGAGGTCGAACCCGCAATGGTGAAAGGAAAAATCGTCATAGGCTCGTTGAAAGGAAACATTCAAGGCTTGGGAAAAGACATCGTTGCTGCTACTCTTCAGTCAGCAGGCTTTCAAGTAGTCAATTTAGGTGTAGACATCGCTCCTGCAGAATTCGTGAAAGCCGCAGTTCGCGAAGAAGCACAGATTATAGCCGTCTCCGTCTCTATGGAAGAAACAATCCCCTACCTAAAAGACTTGGTTGACGTCTTGAAGAAGGAAAACATGCGAGACAAGGTTAAAGTGATAATAGGAGGCAACGCCGTCTCTGAACGAACAAGAAAAACTTACCAACTCGACGCCTACGCCGCGGACGCCCAAGACTGCTTAAAAAAGGTAAAAAATCTGCTCAGCTAGAAGATTCTGTAGAGCGGATGACTCTTGACGAGCGGCTTAATCCCAAAGCGCTTCATTGCATAATAAGCGATTATGGCATCGTTGACAGCGCACGCTGGAATCATGCTTTTAGCTTGCTTGACAGGTCCATAGATGAGAAAGTCTGCACCCCAGCACTGAGCAATCGTGTGGGCAGAAACGTTTGCCGCTGCAAACCCTTCGCTCAAAACCGAACCCTTCAACGCTTGTTTCCAAGCATACGTTGCGTTTGCGGGCGAACAACCAGCGGGATACCCCAATTTCTCTTTCACGAATTTGATGGCTTCTGCAGCATAAGAAATGCTGGGCACGTCAAAAACCACTGTGTCGATGAGGAGTTTTTCTATCCCTGCTGCCCTTGCCACGTCAAGCATTCCAGTCTGTTCCCGTGCGCCCGTTAATATGCTGATTCTGCCTTCTGGAGAATAATCGAGTTCATTGTATGCCATCAAAACTGATGCTCTCACTCCAGAATCACGAAGGGCAGCTAGTTCTTCTCGCGAGGTTTTAGGCGTAATCCCGTTAAACACTACACGTTTTTCAAGACCAAGTTGCTTAACAGCTTTCAAGGCTGCTATTCTCGTCTCTGAGTTGGCGCCGTCGATTAGAAAGGGAACGTCGCTTTGTTCCGAAACAAATGCGATATACTTTTTCATGGCTTCAGGGTACATTGCCATCACGTCCAGAAGATGGGGCACCCCGCTTTTCTCCGAGAAAGTCTCAGCAAGCTCAATCCATTTTAGAACCGATTTCTTGTCAAAACTGCCTTCTACATGGTTTGAAACTTCAGGCATTCCCTTGTAGAAAACGTTGCCAACTAGGACTGTGGGCAGTTCTCCCGGCTGACCTCCAACCATGAGAGTGTCAATACGATAGATTCTCTGTTTCGTTTCGAGGGTAAACAGGGAGTTTCACCTTGCCAATTGTAGTGTGCTTATGTCATTTATTATAACTTAGTGCTGCTAAGTCTCGCCTCGAGGATGAAAGGATGGGTGAGAGACCCATCTACGATAGAGAGGCCCATCTTTGAAGTTTTGGGATTTCATGCGATGAGCAGTGAGAACACGGACAGGATTGAACAGAATAGTCCCACCAGAAAAGTTACAGCAGCGCCCGTCCAGAGCTTTCTCCGCGTCGGATAGATACTGTAGAAGAACATGAAGAACGCGGACAAAAGAAACATCATGGCACCCAGCAAAAGGGCAAGCTTCAAGCCTATGGGAGTACCAGCGCCTCCAACCTGGAAGACTGCGAGGCTCAGGGCAGCCAACGTTCCTGGGTAAGAAGCGTTTATAATGGGCCTGATGAATTTTTCCTCGAACTCCTCAGCCATCAAACACACCTGTAGAACTATCATTCTACCAATTCAATTTTAACTTTTATTGTCTTCTCTGGGAAAGTATCAAATGTAATGGTTTTAGATAAGAATGTTCTTACTTATCAGAACAGCCATACAATGTTTTAAATCGTGTTTGCCTCATATATACGAGGCAAATAGTTGGAGGGAGGTGATAGGGAATGGCGAAAGAAGCCAGAAAGGCGAAAGAGCTGGAGAAAAAGAAACCAAAGCGTATTCTGCTAAAGGAACGAGCACTTCCAAAGTTTGCCATGAAGGAGCGCATAGCAGCCAAGGAGCGTGTAGCCGCTAAGGAAAGAGTAGCAGCGAAAGAGAGGATCGGAGCTAAGGAGAGAATAGCGGCCAAAGAGAGGATAGCTGCTAAAGAAAGGATTGCAGCCAAGGAGAGAATCGCAGCAAAAGAAAGAATAGCCGCAAAGGAACGCATCGCAGCCAAAGAGAAGATGTTCTCCAAGTAACTCCTTTCTTTTCTCTCAATCTTTTTTTTGTTTTAAGCGTTTTTGAAACTATTTTTCTCTCTTCGTCCGAACCACCAAGTCATACGTGCTTATAAATCGGTAAACAGCTTGAGTGAAAGCTAGCACGTAGAGTTGCATGTTGATGAACGAACGTGATGCATATCGACCTGTCCTATGGATGCGTTTCCATCTTGAATAATAGACGCCCCAGTACGCCACCTGCAACAAAGCAGCAGTTGTGAAGAATGGTATCAACAGTAATTCGGTTCCAACGTAGAGACCAGCTAGTATTAACATTGCAGAAAAAATCGCAACGATGGGATAGAGGTACAGAGTCGCACGTAGTTTCTTTGCTGCTGTTCGTCCTCTCTTGCGACATTCTTTTTGCACGTTAGTTGCTACTTCCCCAATTGACGCAGCGATTCTCTGGTACTCTTCTTTAAACTTTTTAACCCTTTTAGGCAGTCGGGCGAGGTTTTCAGCGTTTATCGCAAAAACAGCGTTCAATGACTCTACTTGGGAAGGCTGGTTTTCTTCGAAGTATTCTTTGAGACCCTGAATGTTGTTTCTCGCGTGTTCTATGAATTCTTCACACTTACTTAATGCCTTACTGGCTATTTCTTCGCTTGCAGAGAGCGATGATAAATTCTTATCTAGAACGAAAAGTTCTCCATCCGTCATTGTCTCAAAGTCGTCCATGCTCATTACGGGTGGTTGTCTTAGGGTTGAGAGAGTAAGGTTGGTCTCGCTGAGAAGGTTGTCTAAGTAGCCGCAGAAGGCTTGGTCAACAAACAAGGCGCCAAACATTGGAATGTCTTTTTCGATGCGTTCTGTTCTTCCGACGAACAGAAGTCGGCTCTTTATCGGCTCAAAGAATGAGACAACTTGGTATTCTTGTGGGTTCTTCAGCGCCTTCCGAAGGTACGCATAGTTTTGAGCAGATAGCCTTAAAAGAGAATCAAACCCGTAAACCATGTATTTCTTGAATTCTTCAGTCTCGCCATACAGGTCAGTAATCGCAAAATCTTCAACAAAAGAGATGGGGAGCAGTTTCTCTTCAACTTCGTACAGCAAGGACGGGGAGAGTTCCACGGTCCAAACTGAGCCGTACGTTGAATTTAGAAGGTAGAGGGAAGTTTGTTTCTGCTCCTCGACGATTTCTTCAACGGTATTCTTAGCCTCGAACATTCCGGTCTCTGCAATCTCACTTCCCATCTTTGTAAGCAGAGCTTCGAGTTCAACCTTGGTGATTCCGAAGGCATCCACTGGCTTGAAGAGGTCTTCGCTGTGTTTCTGGAGAAAATCCTGATACATGGAACTAAATGATTGCTCAATTTCACGTAGGTGTGTGCCGATCTGGTTTAAGGCTAACTTGGTTCCGCCCATTCTCAGCGTCGCTGTACACACTAACCCATCATGAGTGAGTCTATAATTTTGCGTAAACTTTCCTGCAGTCTTCTTGACATAGTTCTCAAACTGCTTCCTCGTTGAAGCGGTTTCGGCGGGTAGGAAGAAGAACATTGAAAGGTCTCTGTCGTGGATGGCTTCAAACTTGAGCGGCGCCCTTACTGCTTTCTTGATCGCCGAAGCCAAGATAACGCCATACCCTGTTAGTGTCATAGCGAAATAGAGAACCGAAGCCACGCTGACAGCGATTACGCTGAGCGACAATTCTTGAGAAGATGCTATTGCAGAGTACATCGTTAAGAACGCCGTTTGCGTGTCTCCTGCCATGTAAAACGTGAAGAGAGTCGTTTGGAAAGCCGTGTAAACTATCCATGCCACAGACAGAAACGCAAACCCGATGAGCGTTTTCTTCTTCTTTACCTCGAGTTTTTCTTTTTCCACGTGCATTCCAAGAGCTTTCTTGAAGAATGCTTTAACGTAGCCGTAAGATTCTTGTCTCAAGTTTGGAACGTTCACTAAATCAGCTAGGACATAGTATCCGTCTGTTTCGAAAGGTGGCGCCATGTTCATCAAAGTTGCAAAAAAACAGAAGAATGCGGCCATGTAGAGAATATGAGAGATAGAAGCAGGATAGGGAAAGATGTATCCTATGGCGACTATTGCTGAGGCGATGAGAAGTGTGGATATGTTACCTGCCATCATAACCATGATTCTCTGCTTTCGACTCAGCGTCCATGAATCTGTGGCGTCGATGTAGAACATGGGGCCGAAATAGAACAAGCCAGTACCTATCTCACCCGGGGTACCGCCGTAATGAACCAAGGCTAACCCGTGGGCAATTTCATGAATGGCAATAGACGGACCCAGAACGATAAAGGAATAGAAAAAGAAACCCACAACGGTAGACCCAAGTATCCTAAAAGCTTCTGCATCAACAAAAATAGCCGCAAACTGCCCTGCAAACAATACGCTGCAAAGAACTATGAACAGAATACTAGCCCAAAAAAGGGACGCTATAAGCAGAGGACGAAATATCTTATGAATTCCTTCCAAGAAAGCCTTGCTTTCCCTAATTAGGGTAAAATCCACTTCGAAAGCTGAGGGGACCCCTATCCTCTTCTTTGGAGCTTGTTCAACGATTGCTTTAAGGCATCCAACCTCTGCAAAAAACAAAATGACCTCTGTCGCAGTATCGGGTTCGATGTCAGGCCACTTTTGCAGTATTTCTTCGCCGATTTGAGTTACAGTCCTTTTTCCATCAATCAGATTCCAGATTTCTCGAGACACATCATCAACGTCGTAGTACATCCCCGTGAGATGATTCTTCATGATGTACGTTTCTTTGCCGTCAACAACTAGCGTTTTGATGTTAACTTTCGGGGAGCGTTGTGGAATAAATTGTGGATTGTAGGTGATTTCGTACATGAGGTCGGTTTTCGAAGACATGCTCTTCATTATTCCTATTCGGTTAAGACCAAGGGGCCTAGCTTGAGAACGATTGAACCGTCGACTTCAAGGAAGCATATGATGTCCCCAGTTCTCAGCCCAAATTTCCGTCTGATCTCCTTAGGTATGGTTATTTGCCCTCGTGAAGTAATTCTCGATTCTCCCCTCAACACAGCCTCGGCACTTCGATTGGTCAATCAGTCTCCCCTTCCAATAAGTACACGAAAGACTTTTTTACAGGAAGTTAAATAAAAAGTATGCGACTCGAATGCCTAATACTGATTGTTCGGACCTTTTGAATTTCTTATCAGAGCCGCGTAGTTTAAGGGAGGTTGCCGAGCATTTTGGGATTCTGGCGTCTGTAGCTGCTGCCTATCTTCAGAAGGCAATAGAGCAAAAACAGGTTTTGGTATGTAGATACTCGGGGGAACCTAGCATAAAATCCCCGAGGAGAAGAAAGCAACGTCAAACTCTGTTCTACATCTCTCGGGACAGCAATCTATTGTCAAAGGGGTTGACCGGGTTTGCTATCTCGAAGGTTGTAAAAACTCAGATAAGAGCAGGCGGTGAGACCACTTTCGTGAAGTTCAGCTCCAAGAGTGCAACCAAGTCCAGATTCTCTTCCATGGTTGAAAATGCTTCGGGTTCTCTGGAACATGAACTTGAACCGCAGCCACTTCCCCGGATTAAAATGTGCAAAGAGAGCATTGTCAAGAGCGCTCGACGCTACACACTTGACTTGCACCAACCTCTTCTACAAAGTCGAACCCAATCGTTTTCTACTGCTGAAAAGCTATCCATGCTAACAACCCTGTCACGCCGACCGTTGTCTTACTTGGACCTTCACACACTCTTCGGTATTCCAAAACTAACAGTTAAAACTCTAATCAAAAATGGACTCGTCGAAGAGGTTTGGGGACCGAAAAACATAGGTATCAGGTTTCGCCTTACAAGGAAGGGAAAAGAACATCTGAAAAGGCTGAAAACGGCTGCAAGATTGGGGGAGGACAAAATTAGGAAAGCCACCATTCGGCTTAAGCAGAGAAGCCTGTAGAGATTTCGAGAGGAACAACATTACCATGTTGAGAATGTTTAGGCAAGGGAACATAGATGAGCGTGAAGCCTATCATACGTAAAAGCGTTATCATGGGTGATGCAAATGTCTTCAGACGTTGACGCCCTCCTGAAAGAAGCCAGAGAGCAAGAGAAGAAATATGAATGGCTTAAAGCAGCGAAACATTATGAAAAAGCGCTACAGTCTAAATTGAGTCCCTCTCTCGCCGCGGAAACTTGGGAGAAAACAGGGTATTGCTACAGCATGGCTTCTAGGCAAGTTGAAACCCCAGAAGAATTCAGAAAACTTAGGCAACTCGCTGTGGAAGCCTACAAAACTGCTGCCAAACGCTTCGAGAATGAAGGCAGCCAGAAGAATCAAGGTAAGAGTGCACAGTGCAACGCCATCGCCGAACTCGTAGGCTCTTGGCTAGCTTCTAATCCTTCAGAGAAAAGACGAATGCTCGATGAATGCCTGAAATTCGGGAACAAGAGTTTGCAAGCATACGAAAATGCCGGCGACCAACCGAGTTATGGGAAGATGTGTAACGAGTTGTTGCAATGCCTTTTGGAGAGACAATACGTCGCATCTGACTGGAATGAAATGAAGAGCGTCGCTCAAGAAGGAGTCAAGTATGCTAACCAAGCAATATCAATTCTTTCAAAACTTGATAACAAAAGCGAACTCCTCCGCGCTTATTTCGCAGCTAGCCTTCAAAGCTGGTACGCAGCGAACATAAGCGAACATGAAGAGAAAACGAAAGAACTAGTGCAAAGAAGCTTGAACTACTCAGAGAAAGCACTGGAACTATCAAAAGACGTTAACAATCCCTATTATACTGCTATGTCCAACTGGGCAGCGGCCTTCTGTACACTTCTTTTTACTGAAAAAGTTGAAGCATCTCTCGAATATGCCAAAAACATGCTGGAACAGGGGATGGCTGTAGGGGACAATTACTTGAAAGGAGTGGCGTCCTACGTCCTTGCATTTGTCACTAATTGGATGATGCTGAGGGAAGCAGACCCTGACAAACAAAAGGAAGGGCATAGAAACATCATAAAATACGCCGAAGACGCCACAAAATATCTTCAACTGGTCTCTCAAGATTTCTTCATCGCAGAAACCTACCTGTTCTACGCTGAAAGTTACTCAGCTCTTGCACGTGACGTGGAAGTCAATGCCGAAGAAAAACGTGTCATGCTGGAAAAGGCAGTGAAGATTGGACGCAAAGGGTTAGAACATGCAATTTGTTCTGGTTCGCCAGATGCAACTGGTTCTACTCTCCACGCCCTAAGTAAAGCACTGCATTCTTATTCCAATCTTGAAACGGGAAAGGATGAAAAGACAAAGTCACTTGAAGAAGCTCTTGTTCACAGGAAAGAGTACAATAAAATTGTTGAAAACGCTTTCCCGTCCAACGAGCGGCTTCGTGGCGTTGGCAAAAACTACGAGGGATTGATAAAGGCAGAGTTGGCTAGAGTAGAGACGGATAGAGACAAGAAGAGAGCTCTTCTTGAGAGCGCTGTCTCAGACATGGAAGACGGCGTATTACGCTGCAGAACATGGGTTCTATCTAGCAGCGTGCCAACGCTTATAGCTACTGTTGCAAGATTCGAAGACGGCTTGGGAGGAACACTAAACGAACTTTATCTACTGACAGGAGACAAAAAAACTCTAGGCAGGGCAATCGAGGTCTACGAAGAAGCCGCGAAAGAATTCGAGAGAGTCAATCTGCCAAGCCGAGTTGCAGAGTGTTACTGGAACGTGGCGAGAAACCAAGACCGCTTGGGTAAGCGTCAAAGGGCGGCGGAGAATTTTGAGAAGGCGTTCATGGAGTATAAGGATGCTGCTCAAAAAATTCCCCATTTTGCGGAGTTCTACCTGGACTATGCCACTTACATGAAAGCTTGGAGTGAAATCGAGAGAGCCAAGTTTGCCCACGAGCACGAAAACCATGCAGATGCAGTGAAGCATTACGAAAGCGTCGCGAAACTACTCAAGCCATCAGAGTTGTGGAGTTACCTGTCTTCGAACTTCCTCGCATGGTCGCTCCTAGACCAAGCTGAAGATTTGAGTAGAAAGG
>CAZJAQ010000017.1:0-23647 GCA_964544285.1 uncultured Candidatus Bathyarchaeia archaeon | reverse complement strand
TTTCGCAGCAGCTAGTCGACGTGGTTGGCCAGATGCACGGCATTCAGATGGACCTCTACAAGTGGGAGTATTTCGAGTTTGACGACAAAAAAGCCCTACACCTCGAATCAGTCTGGCTGAGTGAAGAAACGAAATCCAAGCCACGGAAAGCTAAAGCAGAAAAACCGAAGCCACAAAAGACCTTTGAGAAGCAACCCGAAGCCGAAGAGAAAGAACATGAAGTGACCGAAGAAATGGTGTTGCCTCCCCCAGAGGTTGAACCCGAGCCTGAGAGAGAGCAGAAGGAACGATCGAAGAAGAGATCAATCTTCTCAATCTAAGCCTTTGACCCTATTTCCTGCCACGATTTCTCGATTTTTTCCTGTTTTCTTAGTCGTCTTACTAAGCAAGAAGGGAACGTTTTCTACCCAAATTTATTAGGGCAAAGTCCAATAGGTATGCTGAGGTGATGTCGATGGACGCAGCATTATTTATCGACGAAAAAGAAATTCCACTTAACGAATTCGTAAGGAAAATTCTCAGCGGAATGGTCGTGGGGGCAGTGATGTCGCTGAGGGGTATAAAAAAAGATTGGAAAAAAATCCGGGTTGAGATTAGAAAGTAAAGGCATACTCTGTTCAGTTAATTTTCTCCAACCATTTCGGAACTCTGGCGTTTAAGGCAGCGTCCCACTTATCGTAGGGCTTGATGTCTAGGACAGGAGTGCCGTCAAAGGCGTCGAGACCTTTCACCCAGAGAGTGTTACCCTCCCGTTTCACGAGTTCAACTAAAGTCAAACCGATCGGATTTGGACGGTTCGGAGCCCTCGTAGCAAAAACTCCCACTAGGGGCAGATCAGCTCTGCCTCGAGGATGAACCTTCAAAGCAGTTTCAGTATCTGCGATTCTGTGCAGCCAGAAAATGACGAAAACGTGGGAAAAATCCTCGATACCGTCCAACGCCTTACTGAGGCTTCTTTTAAGCACAACTCTCGAAACGAGGCTTTTCTCCTTAACATCTTCGTCAGGGGATTCTCGCTTCACAAAACCAATGGGTCTGACTTCGATTCTCTGCAAACGTGGCAAAGTCTTCACGACCATAACCCCTAGTTTCCTTGGAGAAGTTAACTCTTTCACTGTTTGTATTAGTGTTGGACGCGTCGACAAAAAAGTTTATTAGATATTCCGATGCTGGATATTTACGCCTAATCCAGTGTAAGATATGCACCAAGAGTGGAAACGCAATGCGAGGTCTAACCGTCTTCGTGGTGTTTTTCGCTATTTTCTTAGCGGCGTCCCTCGCGATTCCTTCTCCTCTCTTTCCTGGAAACGTTGTTTGTCTTTTGTTTAACATCTCAGACTTTGTTTCAGTTGTGAGTGCCGTTGTGAATGGAGTCTTCTACGGGTTTATAGTGTGGGGCGTTTTCAGTCTGAGTTTTAGATGGGTAGAAAAGTCCACTTCTAAGGATAAGTTAGTTAAGAAGAAGCAGTAATCCTTTCAAAACGGAGTGAACCCGGTTATGTGGATGATGCTTTCACAGTTGGCGCATTTTATTACTAGCTCTTCCAGTTGTTCATCCTTCTTCATCTTGACCTTTTGAATGACGTATGTAGTTTCTGTTTCATCTTCAGGCGAAATCAACGTTCCGCATTGCGGGCATGGGAAATCTCCGTCACCCTCGATTCTTGTCAGATCAACCACATACACGTTGGAAGCTTTCTTCATATTTCATCCTTCCTTTGTAAGAGATGTTTGTGGTTTTACCATGGGTTGTATAAATAACGTTTGTGAATTAGGAATCCAGAATGATTTATGCGCTGGCGACTCGGGCTAGTCAAGGTATGAACGTCTCACTAAGGTAGCATGCATTAATGCGTTTTAAGAAACCTATCCAGCCCCACCCGTCTTTTATCGCTTCCCACCACAATTCCCTCGCCTACTAGTAGTTTCAACCCATCCAATGCTGCCAGAGCCCTCACACCTGTCTCCTTCTCCAGACGCCGCGCTTCTTTTGCAGGGCTTCGAAAAATCATCTTCATTCCAAAATGCGTCAAAACAACAAACTCGGGCTTGACAGCGTCCACGATTCTAATCGCGTCGTCGGTTGTCATGTGCCCCTTCCAAGGTTCTCCACCAGGTCGCAAAACGCACAGAATCAACACTCGCACTCCCTCGTAGAAGTGTTCAATTCCCTCAAAAAACTCAGTATCACTTGTGTATCCAACATCGCCCATGTTGGTCTCAAAGCGAAAGCCTACTGCACCTGGGTCTGAGTGCCTAGCTTCACATCCAAGGATTCTCACACCACTAACCTCAAACTTTGTCCCTGTCAAGACTTCCACCACTCGCCCAGGTAAACTCTGATGATATTTCGAGATAGCTGCTTCAACCGATTCGTTGCCCCGAAGCACACTCTTAGCCGCAGCCAGAATCCCTCGCCTCCGAACGGTACCACCCGTCATAGCTTCAATCAAAACCTCGGCATCAGTATAATGATCTGGATGGGCATGTGAAACCAATACTCCGTCGATTTTTCGCGGGTCCAAGCCCAAACCCCAAGAATGTACAAGGGCGCCAGGGCCAGGGTCTAAATGCACATTGAACTCTTCCCCTAAGATTCGGATTCCAGCCGTCCGCCGCTTCTGAGTGACAGTTGCAAATCGTCCGCCTCCTGTTCCTAAGAATACTATTTTAAGACCGTTCAAGGTTTTTCGCCACACTAACCCGATTTACTCAGCTGTCCTTCTCATTAGCTTTATTACCAAACACTCCTAAAATTGTCAGCGAAGGAGCATCCTACGAAAATGCTTGTAGTCATACGTGTCGGGGGCTCAGTCATCGCTTCTCCCATAAACCCAGAGCTCGTGGACCAATACGTAAAACTACTTAGGAGGCTTCGGAAGAAGGGCTACAATATAGTGACAGTTGTCGGCGGCGGCGCCTTAGCCCGAGAGTTCATCAAAATAGGCAATCAGCTAGGACTTGACGAGGAAGCGCAAGACTGGCTTGCAATCCACGTATCACGCTTATATGCCCTCCTTTTCGCACTAAGACTAGGCAGAGATGGAACAGGTAACGTGCCCACCACGATAGCCGAAGCCGTCGGCGCCTTAAAAAAAGGTAGAATTGTGGTAATGGGTGGACTGAAGCCGGGAATGACTACAGACACGGTTGCTGCCCATGTTGCTCAAAAAACCAAAGCTCAACTTCTCGTCAAAGCCACTGACCAAGACGGCATATATGACAAGGACCCGAGAAAATACATGGACGCAAAAAAACTAAACAGAATATCCTACCAAGCCCTGTCAAAACTCTTGGAACAAGACCGCCACAAAGCTGGAATACATCAGATCCTAGACCCAGTGGCTGTCAAAATCCTGCAGAAAACCCACGTCAAAACCATAGTGGTAAACGGCTACAACCCCAAAAACATACAACATGCAATTGAAGACAAAAAAATCGGCACTACAGTTACGCAATAACGCATAAATAAATCGGCGTATAAGGCTATGTCGGTGTGAAGGGATGCCCCGCCAATTTACGTAGCCGTCAACGGAATTTTAGCCACCGTCAGCCCAGAGTGTCCCAAAAACTGCCAAAACACGTGCAGGCTTTTTATTCAAACACCGCTAAACTACAGTGTAAACCCAAAAGAATCTGGAGACCACAGCGATGGTTGAACTTCGCAAAAATGAACAAATAACACTCTTGACCATGGGCAAGCTCGACGGCAAAGCCAACGTAGAACAAGTAGTGAAAACCAGCAACCTTAGTCATGCTGCCGTCATGCGAGCAGCGCTAAAGCTCTCCAAAGAAAAGTATGTCCAACTGCATGAACAAAAGCAAACAGTCGTGACCTTGAACGAAGAGGGAAAAACCTACGCTGAGAAAGGGCTGCCGGAACGCCGCCTCATAAAATCGTTAATCAAGCTGGGCGGCACTGCAACGATTGACAAAGTCGTCGAGAACGCAAAGCTGGAAAATCAATTCGTGCCAATTGCCTTGGGCTGGTTGCGACAAAAAGGCTGGGCGACGATAGAAGGAAAAGAACGACTCCTAAGGGCGTCAGGAGAACCACATATGGGAAAGGATGAGGAAGTTCTGTCGCTTTTAGCAGAAAAAGGTTCGGTAGCGGTTGAAGAGTTGGGCAAAGAAGCGCAAGAAGCAGTTCAGGCTCTGCGAAAACGCAAAATCGTAGAAACCGAAGAAAAAACCTCTCGAACTCTTGAACTAACCGCGAAAGGTCGGAGACTCGTACAGAAAGGTGTTGAACTGGTCGAAGAAGTAAGCCAACTGACTCCAGAGCTCATCGTGACTGGAAAGTGGCGGAAGACAAAGCTGAGAAAATTCGACGTGACCGCTCCTGGTCTGCCTGCGTATCCTGGCAAGGTTCATCCGTTGCAGCAGATAATCGAGCGTGCAAGAGAGATTTTTCTGGAGATGGGTTTTACGGAGATTCGTGGACCCCTAGTCGAGACAGCGTTCTGGAACTTCGACGCCCTGTTTCAGCCTCAAGACCACCCTGCGCGGGAGATGATGGACACGTTCTATCTTTCCTTTCCAAAAGCTGGAAGACTGCCCGAGAGAAGCATTGTAGACGCCGTTGCTAGGACGCATGAGGACGGTTGGACAACAGGCTCGAAAGGATGGGGCTACGAGTGGAGTCCGAAAGAAGCTAGAAGGCTGGTGTTGCGGACTCACACGACAGCAGAGACCATCAAATACCTTTCGGAGCACAAAAAGCCGCCGATAAAGGTTTTTTCAGTCGACAGAGTCTACAGAAACGAACAGCTCACCTACAAGCACACTGCCGAATTCTACCAGATAGAGGGCATCGTCGTCGACAAAGGAGTGACGCTGCGCGACTTGGTGGGGACCATGAAGACGTTTTATCGTCGCTTCGGGTTGAAAACGGTGGAATTCTGGCCATGCTACTTCCCCTACACAGAACCCTCAGCCCAAGCAACGGTCTACGTCCCGAAACTCAAGCATTGGATGGAGCTTTGTGGTATGGGCATGTTTAGACCCGAGGTCTTAGCGCCCATGGGCATAAAATATCCCGTGTTAGCTTGGGGCGGAGGACTGGAGCGCATAGCCATGTTGGAGCTTGGACTCGACGACATACGGCTGTTGTATGGTAACCGCTTGGGATGGATTAGGAGGACACCCCTATGCCGATAATCACGCTCGAAAGGGAAAGGTTCGCAAGGTTTGTTGGACGAAAACTCACAGTAGCAGACATGGTAAAGTGGTTGCCTTGGCTGGGCTTCGACATAAAGGAAGTCGGAGAAGACCACGTAAAAGTGGAGTTCAACCCCAACCGCGTCGACTTCTGCAGCTACGCCGGAGTGGCAAGGGCTTTCAAGGGGTTGAGAGGCTGGAAAACCGGACTGCCAAAATACGATGCTAAGGAAGGCAGAGTGACGCTTAACATCGACGATGCAGTGTCTGAAGTAAGACCCTTCATGCTGGCAGCCGTCATGCGCGACATAAAGCTCGACGAAGAAGACGTTGCCGACTTGATGGAAATGCAGGAAGATTTACACTGGGGCATTGGCAGAGACAGAAAAAAAGCTTCCATCGGCGTGCACAACCTAGACGCTGTAAAGCCGCCCTTCACGTTTACTGGAGTTGAGCCAGACAGCGTGAAGTTTGTTCCCTTGGATAAGGCTGAGGAGATGAGCCTCAGAGAAATTCTGGAAGAACATGAGAAAGGCATAGCGTACAAGAGTCTTGTTGATTGGGCGCCGAGATATCCATTGCTCGTCGACAAAGACGGCGAAGTGCTTTCTATGCCGCCGGTTATAAACGGCGAATTGACGAGGGTCGATGAGAAGACGAAGAACTTGTTCCTCGACGTGACTGGTACGGACTATGCCGCAGTGGAGAAGAGCTTAAACGTGCTTTCCACAGCCCTCGCGGACATGGGCGGCACCTTAGAAAAGGTCAAAGTGAAATATGTTGACCGTACGGTGTGGTCGCCCGACTTGAACCCTTGGAAGATGAGGCTTCGAACCTCCTATGCAAACGAACTACTCGGGTTGAAGCTTTCTGAATCAAAAATCGTCGAATGCTTAGAGAAATGCAGGCTAGGAGCGAAGAAAGCTGAGAGGGGAATCGTTGAAGTGTCGGTTCCCGCTTACCGTATCGACGTTCTTCACGAAGTCGACTTGGTGGAAGAAGTTGCAATCGGATACGGCTACTACAAGCTAAGACCCACTTTCCCATCTTCGGTCACTATCGGTGAACAGCACTCTGCTCACAAAACTGCAAGCGTGGCGAGACAGATTATGGTGGGCTTGGGCTTCACCGAAGTCTTGAACTTCACGCTGACAAACGAGGCTTTGCACTATGAGAAGATGCGTAGAAAAGCCGAAGAACCTGTGAGGCTCGCGAACCCTGTCTCAGCTGAATATACTATAATGCGCCAAGAACTGCTGCCGGGTCTGATGAAGAACCTTGGAGACAATAAGCATGAGAGCTTCCCGCAAAAACTGTTCGAAGCCTCAGACACAGTGCGACTGAACAACAAGACCGAGACAGGATGCGAAAGACGGTTACACTTGGCAGCTGTATCATCTCATGCAACCGCAAGCTTCACCGAGATTAAATCTGCTGCAGAAGCGTTGTTGGCAAACATGGGCTTGAAACGTTGGAAAATTTCTGTAACGAGGCATCCGAGCTTTATCGAGGGAAGAGCTGCAGCTATAAGTGTTAAGAATAAGGTGGTAGGCATAGTTGGCGAAGTGCACCCCGAGGTCTTGAACAACTTCGAGCTGGAAAACCCCACGGTAGCCTTCGAAATAGACCTTGAAGCCTTCATAGACTGAAAACCTTTTCTCCACGTTCTTCTGTTTATATCATCCAGCGATGACATGAGCATTGAGAATCCCGCCGAAACCCTCCATCGAGGGCTCGTGCAGACGGACTCGACAGAAGCTTGCCGATGGCACGCTTGTGACGGAGAGTTTACCCAAGCGCGAGACACGGCGGGCGCGGGTGCTTAACCTCCCACGCCGGAGAGAGCTTAGCCGAGGAGAGCGTAAAGCTCATCAATGAAGTTGAGTGTTAGGTGACGTGGGACACAAACACCCGCGACAAAGAGAACTTTTAAGTCTCTAATCGCTGAATGTAAAGGAGAACCTTCAGAGGTTGCAGCGTTGGACATCGAAGAAAGACTCAACCTTATCACACGTAATGCAGTGGAAGTCATAACCCCTGACGAGCTACGCTCTCTCCTTGAAACAAAGACAGAACCCCGCACCTACTGGGGCTTCGAGTCGAGCGGTTTCATGCACATCGGCTTAGGCTTAGTCTGCGGCTCAAAAATCAAAGACATGGTTGAAGCGGGCTTCCACTTCATCATCTTTCTCGCAGACTGGCACTCATGGATCAACAACAAACTCGGTGGCAAGATGGAAAACATACGTCTGTGCGGCGAATACTTCAAAGAATGCTTCACCTCGCTGGGCATAAAGAACGTAGAGTACTCGTGGGCAGCAGACCTAGCCGAAGACATCGACTACTGGGAGAAAGTTGTAAAAATAAGCAAGAGCGCCTCAGTCCAACGTATATGGCGAGCCCTACCCATCATGGGCAGAGAAATGAACCTGTCCGACGTCGAGACAGCTTGGCTATTCTACCCATGCATGCAAGCAGCAGACATATTCCACATGCAACTCGACGTAGCCTGCGCAGGCATAGACCAACGCAAAGCCCACATGCTTGCCCGCGACGCTGCAGAAAAACTCCATTGGCAAAAACCATCGTGCGTTCACGTGCCCCTGCTGATGGGCTTGCAAGGACCAGCCAAGAATGATAGACAACTCGACGAAGATAATGCGTTAAACCTGCAGATAGTCTCCAAGATGGCGAAGAGCATACCCAGCACCTGCATCTTCGTGCACGACACCCCAGAAGACATCAGAGTCAAGTTGAACGACGCATATTGCCCACCAAAACAAACAGTTGGCAACCCAGTTTTAGAAACAGCCCACCTAGCTGTTTTCACGAACACTAAGGAACTGACAATCACGCGTCCAGCGAAATACGGGGGCACCGAAGTATTCACCGATTATGCTGAACTCGAAAAAGCATACCGGGAAGGCAAGGTTCACCCCTTAGACCTTAAGAATGGGGTCGCAGAAGCCCTAATACAAATATTAGAACCCGTTCGAAACCACTTCAAAAAGCATCCAGAAAGGCTGGAGAAGATGAAGAAAATCGAGGTAACAAGGTAAGATAAACTTGTCAGCCCACTTGAAAGAAAAGATGGAGAAAATCGAAGAACTCCTGGAAAGACTAGCCGTTCAATCAGCCAAGGGCACACCGATTGTCGTAGAAGGCCAAAACGACGTCGACGTTCTCCGCAAACTTGCGTTGTGCGGCGACATAATCGCAGCAAAAGCAAGAAAATCCTTCCTAGCCCTAGCAACAGAAATAGAGAAACTCGACGTAGAAGAGGTGATACTGCTACTGGATTTTGACAGACGCGGAAGAGAATGGACCAAACGATTAACCCAATACCTCGAGCAGACCACAGTAAAACCCAACACGTTCTTCTGGCAAGAACTCCGCAGCCTCGTAAGCCGAGACGTCAAAGACATAGAAGGACTACTACCCTACCTCCACACCCTGAAGAATAAGACTGAAAATTCGCAAACTATAATAGAGAGGAAACTGTAACCGAATAGTCGGTTTACGTTTCACATTAAGTGATGCTAATCCTTACAAAAAATATCACTTGGAGGTGACGTTAATGGGATCATCACAAACCGTTACAGTAAAGTATGTAATACACGCAAAATTCGAAATCGAAGGCGTGGTAGAAAAACCAGACGTTATAGGAGCAGTCTTCGGACAAACAGAAGGTCTTTTCGGACCCGAGTTAGATCTGCGAGAACTGCAAAAGTCTGGAAGAATCGGAAGAATCGAAATCAACCTACAATCAAAACAGGACAAAACAACAGGCACAATCACTATTCCAACGAGCCTCGACCGTGTTTCCACCGCTATCCTTGCTGCCAGCTTGGAAAGCATAAACCGAGTTGGTCCATGCAACTCCAAAGTCACGCTGGAGAAAGTTGAAGACATACGCGATTCGAGACGCAAACTCATCATAACCCGCGCAAAAGAGATTCTTCACCAATGGAACATCGAATCCATGCCGACCACTGACGAGATTTTTCGCCAAGTCTCAGAAACACTGCGAACTGCTAAAGTCGAAAAATATGGCAAGGATGAACTCACGGCGGGTCCCGAAGTCGACAGTGCAAAAGAAATAATCGTCGTTGAAGGTCGCGCTGACGTTTTAAACCTCTTGAGGTGCGGGATACTCAACGTCGTCGCTCTTGAGGGAGCCAAAGTTCCTGAAACGATAATTAAACTGTCTAAAGAAAAGGAAGCGACGGCTTTTCTAGACGGCGACCGCGGAGGAGACTTGATACTCAAGGAGTTGATGCAGGTGACGAACGTAAGATACATTGCGAGGGCTCCTTCGGGAGTGGAGGTTGAGGAATTGAACTGCAAAGAAATCACGGCGGCGCTTGACAGTAGAGTTCCCATGGAACAGTTGAAGGGGGGTAAGAGGGAAAAGCGGAGAGTGCTCGTTCCGAAGCAGCTGGTTGGAATCGCGAAGGAATTAGAGGGCACTCTGGAGGCGGTGTTGCTCAACGAGAAGATGGAGCAGAAGGAGCGCTTGCCCGTGAGCGAGCTCGCAGAGAAGCTTCAGCAAACAGAGGACGTGGACACCGTGGTTTTCGACGGCGTCATAACACAGCGCCTCGTAGACGTAGCCAGCCAGAAGAACGTCAAGTACCTCGTGGCTGCACGCGTTTCTGACGTCGTGAAACAGCCCCTAAACGTGCATCTAATCACTTTCGCTGACATCCAAGGCTAAGGGCACGTTATTTTTCTACCCATCTCTTGTAGAGAAGAACCCCGACCCCGTACAAGACGGCGGCGGACACTGCGAGAGTTGCTATGGGCAGAAGTAGGTCAGTGATTGTGGCGTTTCGAATCATTATATCCCTCAATGCTTGGGCAGCGTAAGTCACGGGTATCACTCGACCCATCTGCTGCATGTAAGTTGGCAGATAATCTATGGGGAAGTACATACCCGTGAAGAATTGTAGCACTATCGCTATCGTCGTGGCTGCGTTTGACGCTTCTTGGGGTGACCTTCCGATGCAGGATATTATCAAGCCCAGGGCTATACCGTTTATCGAGCCTAAGAAGAATATTGGGATTAGCAGCGGAACGTTCCAACTAAGCCTTGGACCCAGAAGGACTATGGCTAGGCTAGCCATGATGGCGATCGATATGGTTGTTTGGGCTAAGGCTGCCAAGGTCTTGCCGAGAAGCATGTTTATGGGGCGGATGGGTGCAACCCTAATCTTCTTCAACGTTCCCCTCTCTCTTTCGAGGACGATTGCTTCTGTGGCTACCACCATGCTCGAGAACAAGAGCGGATAAGTCAGCATGCCTGGAACAATATTCTCTTTATACCCTACTTGTTCTCCGATTACTGCCACTTCTTCGTTTATCGTAACTGGGTCGGTGTAGTTGGTTCCGTGGGTTTGAAGGTAATAGCTTTTGTAGAATTCTGTGAAGAAGGTTTTTACTCCGCCTCTGATTAGCTGGCTCACATCAAGGTACGTGCCGTCTACGACGAGCTCCACGCTCGCCTTGCCGAGATAGAGGTCTTGGGTGAAGTTTTCGGGGATTGTAATGAAGGCGCGTATGTTGGTCTTGTTCAGTTCTTTCCATGCTTCTGTCTCGTTTGCGAAGTTTCTGACTGTGAGGAACCCTGTTTGGTTAAGACCAGATACGATGCTTGCTGTTGTCGTCGAGTTTTGCTCGTAGTCGACTACTCCTATGGTTGCGTTGAAAGGTATGTTCCGTCCAAAAATGGCAGTGAACAGCAGCATAATCATCACTGGGAAGGCTATCGTCCAGAAGACTGTACCTCTTTCCCTGAAGAACGTTTTGATGTCTTTTACGGCTATTCCTATTATCGAGTTCACGTCGATTCCTCCGTCAGTTTTCTTCCAGTCAGTTTTATGAAGACGTCTTCTAGTGTGGGTTCAACTATCTCGATTTTTTCGGCAAAAACTTCTTGTGAGCTCAGTTTGTTTGACATTTCGTTCATGATTTCCCACGGGTTCGCGGTGAAGACTCGTATCTCATCATCCGTCAAAGTGCAGTTGTATCCCCTGAGAATTGTGAGCGCCTTCTTTCTCTGAGTTTCCTTCACCCGTATGTGTATCGCTGGCTCTCCACCCATCGCTTTCTTCAAGACGTGAGGCTGGTCGAGCGCCGCAATTTTTCCTCTATCCATTATTGCAACCCTGTCGCAAATCTCGTCAGCCTCATACATATCATGCGTAGAGAGGAGAACGGTTTTCCCGTAATGCTTGAGGTTTTTTATCAGTTCCCAAAACTCTCTCTTGATGTTAGGGTCGAAGCCGACGGTCGGTTCGTCTAGGATTACGATTGGCGGGTCATGAATTATGGAGGCTGCGAGGTTTGCGCGTCTCTTCATCCCACCAGAAAGTTGTTGAACCCTCCTTTTCAAGAACTCTCCGACGCCCAGCACTTTGGAGGCGAATTCAAGCCTCTCCTTAAACTTCGCAGAACTGAGCGAATAAAGCGAAGCTGAAAAAGTAAGATTTTCTCGGACGCTCAATAAGTCGTAGAGCAAGGTTTCTTGAGGGCAAAAGCCGATCAGTCCACGAATCTTGCGCGAATCTTTACTGAGGTCAAAGCCATTGATCGTCGCTTTTCCCTCGTAAAATCCTCTCAAGCCACATAGTATCTCCATCAACGTCGTTTTTCCGGCGCCGTTCGGACCCAGCAGCCCGAAGGTTTCCCCTTCTTCAACGTTGAAGGAAACGCTGTCAACTGCTATGACTTCACCGTAATGTTTCACCAAGCCTTCGACTTCGATGATCATTCTTTCGCACACTTTTCGATATCCAATTGAGAACTCCTTTATGTAGCTTCTTCTATCTTGTTCATGGATTTTCTAGGAAAGGAATCTGTCCAAGGTTTTCTCTGAGGGTAGAAGTTCCTCCTCTTTCACACCGAACACGTTGAGTATTCGAGCAACTGCGGGAACAACTTGGTTTGTGACGTAATAGTCCACGTCCACTTCTTCATAAGACGCAAGCATGAAGGTTTTTACTCGCGTGTACAGGCGTCCTGTTCCAACTGTTACCACGTAGCCTATCTTGTCGCCCGCCGAAAGCTCCCAGCCTTCCTTCTTCAGCATCCTCGCCGCTTCCACGTGAGGCGCCTTCACAGCGTATTCTTCAACTGGCTTCGTTAGCGCCTTCCAAATGACGAGGTCCTTGTAGGGCACTTTCTTCGCCCGCAAATCAGCCACGTATTGCTGTACGAACTGCACCGCCTTCTTAGGAGACTCTTCCTTTAACAGAATCTCTAACACTTTCTCTTGACCCTTTCTGGCTACGTCTGCCCAGTCGCCTCGAATAACCTCCAAACCCACAATGTCCAGCTCCCCGCTGGGCAACAGTCCACAGTAGCGTTTTTTTGCTTCGGTGAACAAGATGCGCTTGTAGATTTTGTCGGGCTTTATCTCAAGACCGAGCTTCCTGTCTATTTCGTGGGCAAGTTTGACGACTTTCTGTGGGTCGTGTTTTATGAAGACGCTGTCCGTGTCGCCGTAAACAACTTCCAAGCCGAGTTTTTCAGCTATGCCTATCGTTTCTTGAATTGTGTATCTGCCCCAAGCTGCAGCGGCTTCTGCGACTGGTTTAATGTACCATCTCGCCCCTATCCACCCAGCATAACCATACGTGGCGTTCGTGATTACCTTGACTGCCTTTTGACGCGCATCCAAAACACGGTACTCAGAACTCTTCGCATCCAACTTGCTTAGTTTTGCCTTCACAGCATCTCTTTCTTTGATGAGGCTCGACAGCACTTCCTTGTAGAAGCCAGAGGGCTCTCTACGAAATCGATGCTTCGTACCCGTCGCAACATTTACCTCTGTTGATACTTTCGGTTCTTCCTGAGGTATGTAAGTGTCGGGCGAAACGTTGTAGGCTATCATAAGGTTCGGGTACATAGCTTTGAAGTCCAAGACTGCCACGTTCTCGTGCACCCCAACCTTCGGAGCAAGGACCAACCCGCCTGCGTATGGAATGTAGGGTCGTTCGGTGCGTTTTGGTATAAGCTCGCCTATTTTGTGGGCTCTTTTCATCAAGTACCATTCAACCCTGAACCCCACAGCAGCCGTGACAACATGGTCAAGGGGTAGACCTACTAGTGAAGAGAGCTGCAAGGCGAAACCTAACAGAGCATCAGCTACTCCCATGATACATTGCGTATTCTGTTTGGAGAATTCGAGCAGAACCGAGCGTTTTTCCTTGTTTTCCCAGTAAGAAGCATATTCTATGTCTTCTATGACCGTGCGCTCCTCAACCTTCATAACGCCCAGATAGTCAGCCACATTCTCCAGCGTTTTTAACTTCACCTTCGGCAGCTCGTCCGCAAAGTCGAACAGGTCAACGTTTGCTCTTCCCGTGACTGAAACATGCCCATAGACACTGGTATGCGGCTCAGTCTCAACTCTGTCCACGTGAAGTTTCAAGCCTAACCGTTTGGCACGCTCGATCAAGTAGGGCCAGTCTTGACGGTTCGTGCCGAAGCCGACGATAACGTCTGGGTCGAATCGGCGGACATAATCCACGAAACCCTCGATGACAGGCTTGTCGTCTGAGTTCTTGGAGACAAACTGTTTTCCACCACCAGTGTTGGTGGCAGCGGAGATTATCACGACTGGGTCTTTGTTGGGTTTCGGCATCCCCTTTTTGCTGTAGCAGATGACCGAGAAGCCGAGTATGCGCAGTTTTGGAACTTCTGTCTTTTCCACAGGCTCGGGGGAAGACTTGGCAAGGTAAACTTTGTCTGCTTGAGCGTTGGTAACGCCATCTGTCTGCTCCACTTCTATCTCATGCCATTCGCAGGGCGAAACGTCGTTGTCGATTAGGTATCTCATGGAAAACCGAACATCGTCTTCCAAGCATTTTTCAACACCCTCAAAAGCTCCCAGCGCCTTAGCATACTTCGCCATCGCATCTGGGTTTTGAACGGTGACTTTCAACGCCTTCACGGGCTTGCCAAAATATCTTTTCTCGACGGGTTCTGCCTTAAGGATTGACGGAGACTCGGTCTGTTTTCGCTTAATCTCCTTGGCAATTTTTTCGGCGTTCGCATTTTCCTTCAGCGTTGCGTAGAAGTAGGTTTTGAAGTTTCTGTCGATTATCAAGACGCGGTTTCCGAGGGTGTCTATGCCCCACATCCAGAGCTCGGGTGCATCATTCCTCGTTTCGTAGTTGACGTCTAAAAGCCAAAACGTAAGCTTCAAAGAATCGCTCTCCAGAATAGAATCGGCGGTTGCGGGTTTTAACTTTTAATATGCAAACGTTCTCCTATTAAGTGACACGGCAGGCGTTTGCACGATTGAGGCTTCTGGAGAAGAACTTCAAGAAGGGCATCGTTAAACTAGTGCCCACTACGTTGGACGACTTGTGGCACCTGTACAACATCATCTACAAGGGCGACTTGGTCTATGCGCGGACATCTAGGGAGACGAAGGTTGATGCCGACTACTCGAGACCCCAAAAAGGAAAGCGGGTTTCGGTCTTTCTCGGAGTAAGGGTAGAAGAGGTCGTCTGGGATCGCAGCTTAAACCGTCTAAGGGTTCACGGAAGAATACACGAGGCGCCCGAAGACGTCGCTGGAAGAGGGAGCCATCACACGTTGAACGTCGCCGTGAACAAGCCAGTAACGATTGTGAAGGAGAAATGGTTGGGTCATCAGGTTAACCGTCTCGAGAGGGCAAGTCGCTTTGATGCACCACCTGTCATCGTTGTCTCCATCGACAGCGAGGAATACTGCATCACTTTGATTAGGCAGTATGGGGTGGACGTGAAGGCTGAGGGCAGGGCGAGTCTTCCGGGTAAGTTGGAAGCGGAGAAGAGGGCAAAGGCTCTGCAAAGTTATTTTAGGAATGTGTTGAACGCGCTGAGAGAGGTGTGGCAGAGTACTCGTTGTTCAATCGTGATTATCGGGGTGGGTTTTGTGAAGAATCACTTCGCCAAGTACGTTGAGAGTGAGGCTTCCGAGGTTGCTGGGGCTGTGGTGGACGTGAAGAGCGTGAACAGCAGCGGGTTGGTGGGGGTTCAGGAGGCTTTGCGCTCCGGCATCTTGGAAGGGGCGTTGAAGCACATTCGCGTTGCGGAGGAAGCCCGTGTGGTTGAGGAGGTGCTTGCGAGGCTTGCGAGAGAGAAGGGCGACGTGACGTATGGGTTGGAGCAAGTGCAGAAAGCGGACGATTACGGGGCTGTTGAGACCCTTCTGGTGGCTGACTTCGCCATAAGGGATGCTTCGGATGAGGGGCGGCTGGTTTTGGAGGGGTTGATGAAGAAGGTTGAGGAGAAGGGTGGAAAAGTCGTAGTCATAAGTGTGGAGCATGAGGCTGGTCAGAAGCTGCTAGCTCTGGGGGGAGTCGCGGCGCTTCTGCGTTTTCCTGTGGGCTGAGTAGAATTATTTTTCGTAGAATCTTAGGCGCCGTCTTACTTCGGGTTTGGTTTCGGCGAGCTTCTTAAGAGCCATCTCGAAGGTTTCATCTGGCATCAGTTCTTTTTCGATGAACACGCCCGTCCTGCCTACTTCGTCTCTCCTTAGGAGTGCGTGTACGCGGTCTAGCACTGTTTCTGTGGAGATTCCTAGGAGTTTGGCTGCTTCTTCTTCTCTGCCTATTATTGTGGTTTCGACGTGTCCTTTTGGTGTGGGTTGTATTAGCATGAGGCGTTTGTCGACGCCCGCCACTCTTCTGTCCTCTTTCAGTGTGGTTAGGGTGGTTTCTCCGCCGAAGCGGTAGAATTCTCTTTCCACTTGGCGCATTTTGGCTAGGGGGAAGGAAACGGCGTGTTGTTTGTCGATTTCGACGTAGCCTTTGGCGGCGTAGTGGGGTGTGGCTTGTACGATTAGGCGTCTGGCTGGCTGGATGTTCGCTCTTTCTAGCGTTGTTTCTATCGTGAAGGATGATGGGGGGTTGGGTATGAAGATGTCTACGTCGCTCTTTGCGTTGACGTCGCCTCGGGTTATGCTTCCATGCGTGATGGTAGCTATGTTTGCCTTCTCCAGCACCTCCATGAGTTTTATCGCTTCGAAGCGTAGGGCTTTCAGTAGTTGCCAGTGTTGTTTGTCGTAGTGGATTTCTAGGCGCTCGGCGTGTCTCAGGGGCTTCTTCGCCATGTTGTCTGCCTCTTACAGAAACCTATACTAAAGCGTTGATTTTAAGATAAAGCAAGGCGTGCAATAAACGATGCCATCCAAGTGTACGATTTGCAGGCGCAGAGACGCGGTTTACATGCGACCCTACTCAGGCGAGAGACTGTGTGCCCGATGTTTTTGCCTGTCCATTGAGGATAAGGTTAGGGCGACGATAGCCAAGTATGCCATGCTTCGATTCGATGATAAAATAGCTGTAGGAGTTTCGGGAGGCAAGGACAGCATGGCGTTTCTGCATATTTTGGCTAAACTGGAAAAGTCATTTCCGAAGTCTGATTTGACCGCCATCACGGTTGATGAAGGTATTCGTGGATACCGAGATGAGGCGTTGAAGATTGCTGAGAAAGGTTGTCAGAAGCTTGGGGTTGAGCATGTTGTTGTTTCATTTAGGGAGTTGTTTGGGCACAAACTGGATGAGCTGATTAAACGATTAAGAGAGAAGGATGGAGATTTGACACCGTGTGCCTACTGCGGTGTCTTAAGGCGACGTGCTCTTAATTCTGCAGCTCGCGAATTGGAAGCAACTAAACTCGCAACAGCTCACAACCTCGACGACGAAACACAAACTATCCTCTTGAACATAGTGCACGGTGATCCGCTGAGAATAGCTAGAAACAAACCAATTACGTTTCCCATGGATTCCAGTTTTGTGTGCCGCATTAAACCCCTCTGCGAAGTCCTTGAGAAAGAAACAACTTTGTATGCCTATTTGAAGAAGATAGAGTTTCAGAGCATACCGTGTCCCTATGCTTCTACGGCGTTGAGAAACGATGTCCGTGCTATGCTGAATAGGATGGAAGAAAAGCACCCGAGCATGAAATACACGGTTTATCGCTCTGCACAGAAACTCTGGGTGTCGCTAGAAAACACGGTGAAAGCAGAGAAACTGAAATACTGCAAATTCTGTGGCGAACCCACAGTAAATGATATTTGTCAACCATGCAGGATGCTGCAAAACTTGAAGTTGCGTGGAAGCTAAGAGAGCCTTAATAAGCGTTGAATTGTCGAAAGAAGAATGAGCGGTTTGACATCTCCATAGGGTGCAGGGATTCACACGTTAAGCCCAGTTACACTCGCTAGATTTTTCTCTGGATATGACTATTGTAATAGATAGAAGGTGACGATTTCGAAAACTGAAAACGTGCTGAAGATCATTCAGCTTGGACGACTGAAACTTCTGTCGATCGCCTTTCTCCTATTTTGTTTGGGGTCTTGCTAACTGTTGTATCAGGCGTTTGCCTTGTCATTGACCGATTTCTCCTGGGCTCGGCTATTCTGCTTTCTGCGGTTCTATCCGTAAATTATGGCAACGACTATTTTGATTTTGAAGTGGATCGCTACAGCAAACGCACAGCTTTCTCAGGTGGAAGCGGCATACTGCAAGAGAACCCAGAATTAAGGGACTTTGCCAAATGGTTTGCAATAGTAATGATGAGCCTATCCATAATTTTCGCCGCAATTTTCACCGTTGTCTTCTCTTATCAAATATCCTTCTTCGCGTTTGTTGTTGCGGGCAACTTGTTAGGCTGGTTCTATGCTGCTCCGCCTCTCAGACTATCGTACAGAGGTTTCAGTGAAATCACTACAGTGGTTGCTGGAAGTCTGATGATACCTTCTCTGGGGTACTTGATTCTAAAGGCAAGTCTTGATTTAGCGTTCGGAGTTTTTGCTTTGCCTTGCATGCTCTATGCCCTTGCCTTCATACTCGGTGTTGAAATCCCAGACATGGAAAGTGATCTGCGCGGAAACAAGAATACGCTCATCGTGCGTAAGGGACGCAAATTCGGTTTTATATTGATTTTTATCTCTGTTTCTTTGGCGAGTTTGTGTTTTCTGATAGCTCAGTTGGCGAACTTCGTGCATTCACCGGTAAATTTTCGGCTGATTTTCCTTCTCTCCTTCCTACCCCTATTTTTCGGCGTTCTGGGACTAGTGAGAAAAACCGAAGATAGAGACATTGCTACGAAATCCGTCGGTTACGAAATTTCAGGACTGGCCGTATTCCTATTGATAGTGAATTTCTACCTTTCCATACTAACGCAGATTATTCCATAGAAAATCCTGTTCTTCCGTAGCATCCCACAGTAAAACGCACACTATTGAAACAAAGCTGTTGAGAAGGTTCTGAATGTGCAAGTTCATAAACATCTAAGTACATTCATTCCAAACCACCCACCAACCCGCATAATGGAGCGCCTAATAGGACGGTCTAGTCTCTGTGCGAAGAACACAAAAGGGTGGCGAGCCACAGGGGTTCGGCGTCCAGCCCTCGCCAAGCCCCAGCAAGCCCCTGTCTCATATCCGCACCCCCCTGAGCGCCAAACGTCTAGACTTAGGTTGCTCCCTCCCGGGCCTGGCCAAGTTCATCCAACAAACACGGAAACCGCCTCCCTACAGAGACAGCTCCATGACCGCCAGCCCCAGGGGACGGATACTCACTGCAAGGACAAGCGAAGCCCAACGCACTTAGACACCTCAGCCCCAGCTGTCAGCCCGTCCTATAGAGGATTTACGGTCAGGGCAAAGCCCCTCAGAGGACCCCTAACCCTCCACCTAAGGCTCGCCACCCAAAACCACATACCCCACAACAAACATTAAAACTTTTACCAACAAACACAAGAACAAACAACAAGGAACACAAGCGAACATGCCCCAAAAACCTCCGAAGAAAAAAATCGTCATCTTCGACGTCGAAGGTGTACTCCTGCCAAAAAACCGTTACCTAGCCTTCGAAGCAGGACGAAACCTCAGCTTCCCCAACTTCACAAAGATCCTCTTCACCGGACTTCTCTACGAACTCAGGCTGCTCTCCCTAGAATCAGCGCTAAAAACAATCTTCCAACTATTCCACGGCTTCAGCGTAGACGAACTGCTCAACGTATACAGAAAAGTACCTCTGCTACCCCACACCGAAGAAGTCTTCGCAAAACTGAGAGAAGATGGGCTGAAGACCGCCCTCATAAGTTCAGGTCTCCCCCAGGTAGTAGTCGCAGACCTTGCCTCTCGCCTCAAAGCCGACTATGCGGTCGGACTCGAACTAGAAACAAACAACAACATCCTAACAGGAAACATCACTGGAGACGTCCTAAAGAAGGACGGAAAAGCCCTCGTACTAGAAAAAATCTTGGACCAAGAGAATCTAATGAAGGAAGACTGCGTAGTGGTGGCTGATGACCGCAACAACGCTCCCATCTTCTTTCCAGAGGCTTTGACAGTAGGCTACAACCCAGACTCAACAATAGTGCTAAAGTCCGACTACATCGTCAAGGAAAACCTACAAGAAGTCATACCCATCCTCGAAGGAAAGCAAAAGAAACCCCGCTATTCTCTCTCCCACAATGAATCAGTTCGAGAAGCTATACACGCCAGCGGTTTCTTAGTGCCCTTCATCGCTCTCTATCTTGGAATCTACTTAGTTGCCTTTCTTCTATCACTCATAACCCTCCTATACACGGCATCCGAGCTCGCCAGGGTCGAAAGAAAAAGCATTCCCCCAGTCTCAATAATCACCCTAAAAGCAGCGACCTTCACGGAACGTTACGAATTCGCCACAGCCCCAATATTCTTCGCCCTAGGCATCGTACTATCCCTCTTGCTTTTCCCAACTCCGATAAACTACGCGTCGATAGCCATAGTCTCGCTTGGAGACAGCATAGCATCCATCGTTGGCAAATATTTCGGAAAGACTTCCATACCCTTCAACAAAGGCAAAAACTTAGAGGGCTCTTCTGCCGGGTTTCTTTTTGCTTTTTTGGGCGCTACTTTTTTCCTGAACCCAATGTTAGCCTTCGTCGGCGCATTCATAGGCATGCTTGTCGAATCTTTACCGTTGCCCATCAACGATAACCTCTCAATCCCCTTGGCAACAGGTGTTTTGTTGATTCTTCTCTCATCGTTTCCTTTTCGTTAACAACTTTATTTTGGATTAGTATTTTCTCTTCATAAAGGATTATAGTTTTGGTTTCTTGAGAATAGTTGTCGAAAGAGGATGCGCTTACAGTAAGCCAAGACGCTAGAGGATTCATGATGTTAGAACGCATAAAAACTGGAGTTGAAGGGTTCGATGAGCTTATCGACGGAGGAGTAATCAAAGGCGAAGTCATCTTGCTGGCAGGCACAACTGGCAGCGGCAAAACAATCTTCTCCACTCAATTCATCTACAACGGCGCTGCACAGTATGGAGAAAAAGGAGTCTACGCAACGTTCGAAGAAGACGAAACAAGCTTGAAGAGGAACATGACTAAACTCGGCATGGATTTAGAAAGGCTGGAGCAAGAAGGCAAGGTCAAGGTAATTGGGTTACAAGCGATGAAAGAAATTGGACTAAACGCGAATCTGGACTATGTGCTGAAGACTGTCAAAGAACTCAATGCTGAACGACTGGTCATAGACTCCCTTACTGCCTTCCTCACTGGAACGGGCGAAAAGTTTGAGTACAGAACACTCATGCATCTTTTCTACAAGATACTGAAAAAAATCGGCTGCACCACCATAATGACCTGTAGCATACCCACGGGCTCAGACACTTTGGGACTCGGTATAGAAGAGTTCATAGCCGATTCAGTCATAGTCCTCGAAAACGTCATGATAGACACGGAACTCAAGACGCGTTTCCTGATTCGAAAAATGAGGGGGACGAGCCACAGCAGAACGTACCATGATGTCATAATAGGCGAAAATGGACTGAAAATAGTGCCCTTCTCAACAATGTAGTGACCGGGAAAAGTCATGATAGACTTGGCGCTTTATCTGGCAACGCTTGCCGCACTGATTGCACTCATAATTTTCTTTGTACGACAGAAGGGTTCCTACTTCAAGTCAGCGCAGATACTCCTCCTCATAGCGTTCTCGGCAGTTGCTTCCATGGTCTTCACAAACCTGATTAAAAACTACCTTGTAAAAGAGAGCTGGATAATGTTGCCATACGTCCTCTGGGGAACATCTGCCTCAATCATAGCGGCTTTGGCAGTGGAGCAGACGGCTCTTATTCTGCACAAAAAACAGCAAACGCGACTGCGAAAAGGCTCTTTTTCGAGTAAGATAAACATCCTTTCCCTTTTCTTCAAAGCATACGCACTTTCTGTTTTTATAACAGCTTGGGTTTTCACGCCCTGGCAGATTAGAGACAACGTTCCCAATTTGTGGGGAAATCTAGTTTATGGGTTTGTGTATGATTCATGGTTCATGGCGCTGCTTGCAGGGTTGCTGATAGCGAGCATTGCGTATCCGTGTATGGTTTTTCTTCTCCTGAGTCGAAAATGCAGTGACCGCCAGGTCTCCGATGCTCTCTGGTGGCTTGGAATTTGTTGGGCAGCCACGGGAGCGACGCTGATGTTTTTCCACTCGTTTGTAAGGACGTTAGGCTTGGAATTAGTGGAGATAAGTTCCATGTTCTACATACTTTATTATGGAATCGTCGCGTATTACTTCAAGCAGACGACGGTCTTAGGAAGTTTGTTTAGCACGGTTTTTTCCTCTCTCCATTTAAGAGAAGGTGAACATCTCGTCGTTTTCTACACTAAAAAAGTCGACAAGTGGAAACTTTTCTCAACGTACGTAAATCAGGGCTTGCGTGGAGGCGACAGAGTTATCTACGCTTATCCCGACACAGATTCGGAAATTATCAGGTCAAAGCTTGAAGAGCATGGAATAGACGTAGAAAAACACGAAAAGAACGGCTCCCTCGTTCTGATAAGCATCTCACACGTTTACATGCGAAACGGCGTCATCGACAAAAGACAACTGATCAATTTTTGGAACGATTTGAAAGCCGACACGAAGAAGGGCGGGTTCAAACATGAAAGAGACCTCTTCGACATGGACGACTTGAGCTTCTTGGGCGACCAGAAGGAGAGATATTTTGAGTATCTAAGAGAGGCAAACAACCAACTGATGGACCCCTTCATGATTGAGCTTCGCGCAGTCAACGTCGAAGACATGAGCCCTCATTTGATTCAAGAATTCAAGTTTTTGAGCACTAAAGCGATGGATTTACTCGAGTATTCGGACAAGTTTTCAAAGAGAATTGGGGTGAACCACAAGCATGTAGTGGGTAGGAACTTGTTGCTAGAATTCGACCCTGCGTCGAATTATGAAGAAGCGATTCACGATTTTGCGCTGGAAGCGTCCGCGAACACTGAATCGGTCATCATATTTACGAGCAAAGGCAGCACGCTTCATACACTCTTGAGTAAACAAGAAAACGTGAAGTTCTTGCTGTTGACAAGCCTCGCTGCTTCAAAAGCCGACGTGCGTGCTGCGGAGGTTTTGATACCTGCAAACAACACGTCTCTCATCCTCGACGCCTTGAATAAGACTGTTAAAGGTCACCGTGAAGGAAACTTCAACCTTGTTTTCGATAACCTGACGAGTCTTATCTTGCAGGTCGGGTTTGAGAAAACGTACAGTTTTGTGCGCTACGCTCTGGAGATATTGAGTTCGGTAGACGCCACATCCATATTCTTGTTCAACCCTAGTGCACATGATCAGAAGGTTGCGTCCAGTTTGAGAAGCCTGTTCAGTAACCAAGTGATTTTCGAAAAGGGTGGAATGGAAATTATTAAGTTGCCTGAACAATTAACGAGGTCGTGAAGAGGCGAGGGATGTTGATGGGGCAAGAAGTGGAGTTTGAAAGGTCGCTCGTGAAAATCATCGACGTGCAGCTTAAACAGATTTTTGGAGAAACGGGGACGTCTGTCATTTATAACTACCTGCAGAGTGCCCTTTCGTTGAGGCAAGAAGAGATCCCGAGGAGACTGGAGATTTTTGCCGAGGGGTTGGACAAGTTTCTCAGCTCAGGGGCGAAGGTAGTTGAGAAGGTTATTTTGGATGGGCTCTATTCGGATTTTGGGCAAGAGTTTCAGTTCAAAGAGGGCTACAATTTTGTTGACTACGTGAACGAGTTGAGAACGGCGATAAAGGGAAACAACAAGTAGCTACCTACACATTTACATTCTAAATTTTCGAGAATTTTTTTAGTTGAGATGGTCTTCAAACCGATAGTTTGTTTTACCCTAGGTGGTGCGGGGGGTTAGGTTTAAATCCCCGTTTAAATTCTCGGAATTCTCCACCTACATCGGATAGCATCGAGATAATGCCTAGTTTGCTTGGAGAAGATATGTTAGATAGCCACTTTCGCCGTCTCCGAATTTTAAGATTTTAAAGTTGGCTTTTTTGAAAGCATTTTTTATCCTTCTTGTAAAAACTACAGAATGGTAATGCCATCCGGTGTAATGTCTGGAATGGAGTTTATAGATGTAGTCTCCCCACACTACAGGTTGTCTTTTTATCAGCTTCCAGTAAAGGTAATTCTTCAGGTAGGAGAAACGAGAACACTCATTGGGAA
>CAZJAQ010000016.1:0-24006 GCA_964544285.1 uncultured Candidatus Bathyarchaeia archaeon | reverse complement strand
CCCACAGGAGTCCTCCGTTCGCCTGTAAACATTCTTGCAGACCAGGTGAATCCGACACAGGGAACGTATCACATTGCCGCCAAATCGGTGATCCCTGCTCCCACCTTCGACGGAAGTGGAACAGTCTTCATAATGACGTTCGAAACCCTAGCAGCGGGCACTTGCATACTGAACATAACTTCCAGCACTCTCAAGAACAAGTACGCGGCTCTTATATCCCACAAAGCCAATGACGGCGTCGTTGAAATCGGACCAGGCATTCACGACGTAGCAGTGATAGACATGTGGGTTGAAAAGACGCTTGTATGCCAAGGGCTGGATGTTGACGTTGAAGTGACCGTTGAGAACCAAGGCAGTTTCAACGAAACCTTCACCGTCATAACCTACGCAAACAACACAGCCATCAACACAACGATAGTCTCGCTGAGGTACTACAGTTCAACAGCGTTCACCTTCACTTGGAGCACAGCAGGGGTCGAAATAGGTGACTACCCGATAAATGCGACAGCGAGCGTGGTGACCGACGAAACCGATGTTGCAGACAACACATACACGTTTGGCACAGTCACAATCATAGAACCTGTTTACGATGTCGCAGTCTTGGGCATGACGTTCCAAAAAACCATCGTGGGTAAAGGATACCCCCTCATGATAAACGTTACCGTTGAAAACCAAGCCGACCTCACCTCGACCTTCAATCTTACTGTCTACGCAGACCTGGACACAGCCATAATCGGAGACGAAGTCATAGTAGGACTGCAAGAAGTTACGTTGGAAGGCACAACCCTCACGATAGTTTCCTTCACGTGGGACACCACAAGCGTGGCTTACGGCAATTACACGATAAGTGCCTACGCAAGTCCACTTGAGGCTGAAGCTGACTTGGAAGACAACATCTACGTGGGCAGCTGGATAATCGTTACGATTCCTGGCGACGTGGACGGAGACTTTCAAGTATTCCTCTACGACGCAGTCAAGCTGTTGGTCTGCTACGGAGTCAGAGAAGGCGAAGAAGGCTACATCTGCAACTACGACATAGATGGCGACGGACGTATCTTCCTCTACGACGCAGTCATCCTCTGCAGTCGCTACGGACAAAAATACCCATAATCACCTTTTCTTTTTTTGTTTGTCTCTTTGATGAAGAAAAAGCAAATATTAAGTCCGTGCCAACTTACATGCTATAGAAGAAGGTGACAACTTGGGGTATCTTTGGAGTCCCTCAAGAGAGCTTGTTGAAAAGAGCAATGTAAAGAAGTTCATGGACAAGAACGGAATGAAGCATTTTAGAGAGCTACTCAATCGTTCGACAGAAGACATCGAATGGTTCTGGAAAGCTGCAGCTGAAGAGCTGAACGTAGAATGGTTTACGAACTACAGGAAAGTACTGGATACGTCTGAGGGCATTGAGTGGGCAAAATGGTTCATCGGAGGCAAACTAAACATAGCCCACAACTGCGTAGACAGACACGCAAAGTCTTTGAGGAAGAACAAGCTTGCCCTCATATGGTCGGGCGAGAACGGCGAAGAAAAGCGGTACTCTTACTGGGACCTTTACTGTGAAGTGAACCGTTTTGCAAACGCCCTAAAGAACTTCGGCATCAAGAAGGGAGAAACTGTAGCTCTGTACATCCCCATGCTGCCCGAGACGGTGATTTCTTTGTTTGCGATTCTGAAGATAGGTGCCATCGCTGTGCCGATTTTCTCAGGGTACAGCCAAGCTGCGGTGTCCACGCGGTTAAAGGATGCAGAGTCCAAGGTTCTTGTAACGGCTGACGGCTATTATCGAAGGGGCAAGGTTGTGAGGCTTAAGGAACTCGCTGACGAAGCGGTTAAAGTTGCCGAAAACGTGGAGAAGGTGGTTGTTTGCAGGCGGGTTGGCGCTGACGTTTCATGGACGAGTGGCAGAGATGTATGGTGGGATGAGCTGGTTGAAGGGCAGCCTATAAAGTGTGAGAGTGAGGCTGTTGATTCCGAGGCTCCAGCCCTCCTGCTTTACACGTCGGGAACAACAGCTAAGCCGAAGGGGACAGTAATCTCGCAAGCAGGCGCATTGCTACAGAGCTCAAAAGAAATCCATTTCAACCTCGACTTGAAGGAGGACGATGTTTTCTTCTGGATAACCGACATCGGCTGGATGATGGGACCTTGGCAGATAATAGGAGTTCAACATCTAGGCGGCACCCATCTAATCTTCGAGGGCGCACCAGACTACCCCAAGCCAGACCGCCTCTGGAGCCTAATGGAAAGGCTCGGCGTCACAACCCTCGGCGGTTCGGCAACCGTCTTCAGGATGCTGAAAAAATATGGCGATGAATACGTTAAAAGCCATGACTTAACCAGCCTAAGAATGCTCGGAAACACTGGAGAACCCATAGACCCCGACACATGGCTTTGGCTGGTAGAATCTGTCGGCGGAGGGAGATGTCCCATGATTAATCTTTCAGGAGGAACCGAAATCTTCGGATGTTTCGTGCTTCCCTTACCCATCATGCCTCTTAAGCCGTCAACGCTCGGCGGACCTGGGTTGGGCATGGACATAGACGTGTTCAACGAAGAGGGAAAACCCGTGAGGGAAGAAGTTGGCTACCTTGTATGCAAAAAACCCGCGCCATCGATGACTAGAGGCTTTTGGAAGGAACCGCAAAGGTACCTCGAAACCTATTGGTCTAAGTGGCCCAACGTTTGGTATCATGGAGACTGGGCTTCCATTGACGTGGATGGTTTTCTGTTCCTCCATGGAAGAGCTGACGACGTTATCAAAGTGGCTGGGAAAAGAATCGGGCCTGCCGAGATAGAGTCTATTTTGAACCAGCATCGGGCAGTCTACGAGTCCGCTTGCATAGGAGTGCCTGACGAAGTGAAAGGCGAAGAGATAATGTGCTTCGTCATCCTCAAGCCCGGCTACGAGGCGAATCAGGGTTTAAGGGAAGAACTCTTGGGAGAAGTTGTCAAGTATATGGGTAAGCCTTTCACTCCACGGGACATAAGCTTTGTCGGCGACCTTCCTCGGACGAGGTCGGGCAAGATTTTGAGGAGGCTGATAAGGGCGGCTATGCTCGGAAAAGAGTTCGGGGACACATCAGTGCTGGAGAACCCGAAAGCACTGGAAGAGATAACAAAAGCCACTAAACCCTAAACCATCCCGAATATCTTCCACGCCACTATTCTGCTCAAGATTTCTGTTTTCTGTATATTTCGAAAACAGTAGTTACCCCTATATCCCTTCACGCGTCAGTGTTACTTGTGCACTCCATAAACGTTCTAACGATTAACGAAGGAGTTGAAAACGAGTTAGACCTAGTCAAGGTTGTCGAAGACGCAAAGAAATATTTTCCGACGGAAACTTGGGAAGAAGTCAGGTATCTGGGAGAGCTTAGCTTGGAGCACGATTTCCGGATAGCCATGAACACAGAGTCTTTGGGAGCATTCCTCTTTGAAAGGTTGATTGAAAGAATCGGAAAGATAAGAGACGCAGATAGACTGGAGAACCCTCTGTTGGGAATAACACGAGACCCTATAGTGACCCTCTACTATTTTTTTGACGGAAAAAACTTCAAGAAGGCACTCTACCTCGTTCATGATTATGTGAGTGAAAGGGTCGGAGTTGTCTCCCTTTTCCAAGTAGACGAGGATATTTCAAGCAAAGTTGTGGCACACGGATTAGGCCACAACAAAGGCCTGCGTCATCACATAAAACCCGTTGACCTCATGCACCCAGACTTGTTGAGGTTCCCGAAGCTGCGGTTGGAAGGTTTTTGTAAGGATTGCCTGCGCAAGCTGACAAAGTATCAGACGAAGGAATCTGATTAAAGGGATTATGTAGAAGAGAAGAGAACACAGCGTTGTCGTTGATGGTATCACTGAGTTCCGTACATCTGGTCTGAAGCAAGAAAGTCTGGAAACCGCTTTCTCAACTTCAATCGGGCTGAATAGCATAAGTGGCATTCGTCCACGTAGCCCTCTTCGTGTTCAACGCCATAAGCCCTAACAAGCTCAGCTGGTCCTCCCTTCAGAATTGGCCCGCATATGGGATGCTTTTCTGGGTTGAAGTTGGCGAACAACTCTTCCAACGGGGTCTGTTTCATGTTTCCTATGGTGATGCCCTGACAGACGTGGACGTAGCCAAAGGGGTCGATGTGGACTCGGCTTTGGTTGGAAAAGTCTTCGTCTAAGCATTTGTCAAATTTCATCCAAGGTTTTGTGGGCAATCCTTCGACGAGTTTTTCTACCGCTCGACCCTTAAACAATACCCTGCCCTCGACAACAGGCTTGCCTCTCCACTCAATTTCCTTCAGGTATTCCTTCGGGTCTTCTATCGTAATCTTGCCAACTGGAAAGCCAAGCTCCCGAGCGGCTTCATAAGCGTATCTAGCCAGATTCTCCTCGGTTTCGCCATAATGGTAGACATCGTCGCTTATGGTCAGGTCTGAGATGCCAGCTTCTAGGATTGGGGCAAGCCATTCCTTGGCGTCTTCCACCGACGTTGCCCAATAAGCATTCGTGACTATTCCAGTCTTGAAACCACAGTTTTTGGCGGCACGTAAACCCCAGAGCATGGTTGAGTAGTAGAGGAAGGGTTCACCGCCCTCAAAATATACCCACTCTATGTTTCCGACCTGTTTTGCCTCTGTGAGGATTTGGCGTATGTCGGAAATCGTCATTACACCTTTCGCTTCTGGGCAGCTGTAGACGAAACAGTGGTCACACTCGAAGTTGCATTTGTAGGTTTGAAGAAGATGTATACCCGTTATTGGCATGATTTATAATGTGGTTTTGAGGGATTTAGCTGTTTTTATGATGGCAATATATCCTTGCTGAGTGAGGTTTTTGACCGCTTAGTTAAAAAGCTATAGGGATTTATACACTAATTTAGACAAGTTCCTTGAAAGAATAAGCTCTATATACAACGTGCCATCAACATGATGAGGGGACTGGAGTGAGTCTTGAAGAACTCTTGCCATACGTAGTAGCCTTAGCCGCAACAGCAATCGCAGTCCTCATCGTCCTCTACGCTATGAAGTTTAGAAAAAAGAAAGAGGAAGAACCTTTGGAATCTCCTCCAAGACTAGAAGCGGTCGAAAGATGGCGGTATAGAGTGCAGCAAAGTGTCTCTCCGAACTTGGCGAAAGAGGCAAGAGAAGAACTGAGAACTCTAAGTTTAGAAAGAGAAATTCTAAGCGATGCCATACGCCGACTCTACGAAGCCCACGCTGAAGGAAAAATAACCGAAGAAGAACGCGAACTGCTGGCTAAAAGATACAAGACGAGAATGATGACAGTTAAAGAAGCCATCGCCGAAAACGAGTCAGTCGTGGCCCTTCACGAATTAGAAGCGATGCAGGATGACTTGGTTAAGTTGTTCGATGAGCGGTTCGACGAGTTAAACGCAAAGATTGAAACTTTGCGTTCGCGCATCGGCGGGGAAACGGCGGAGACAATCGTTCCGACCCCCATTCCTGCGCCCACGAAAATCGAGGCGGAACCCTCTGCGAAAGTACCTGAAAAAAAGGAAAAAAAGAAGCCCCTGAGAAGACCTGAGAAATCCCGCAAGACAGAGGCAGAAGAAAGAATAGAGAAGATTCGGTCAGAAGTGGAAAAGGTTCTAGACCGCCTTGAACAGATGGAGGTCGAAAACTAGTTTTGGATTGGCGCGAAAACGCCAAAAAAATGGCTGCAGTAGAAGCAGTCAGGCATGTTAAAACTGGCTTTGTCGTTGGCTTAGGAAGTGGAACAACGGTTGCTTACGCCTTTCAGGAGCTTGGCAAAAGAATAAAGAGGAGCAGATTACGCATTCTTGGCGTTCCTACATCCCACCAAGCCTTCCTTTTTGCCGTAAAACATGGGATTCCCACGACCACGCTGGACGAGCATCCCCAACTCGACGTGACAATAGATGGCGCAGACCAAGTGGACGAAAACCTGAACATGATTAAGGGCATGGGAGGAGCCCTTGCAAGGGAAAAGATTGTGGCTTCTGCGTCGAAAATGAACGTCATCGTGGTAGACGAAGCGAAGTTGACGAAGAAACTTGGCATAAATCAGCCCGTTCCAATCGAGGTCATGCCCTTCGCCTTGTCCCCTGCGGCGGAGAGCACACGTGCATTGCACGGTAAGCCTGTCTTGCGTGAAGCGGAGAAGAAGCTTGGCCCAGTGGTGACGGACAACGGAAACTTCATCTTAGACGTAGACTTTGGACCAATCAACAATCCAAAAGAGTTGAACCAAAAACTGAAGTCAATTCCAGGAATTGTCGAGACGGGGTTGTTCATAGGAATGGCAAGCGTTGTCTACGTTGGTGGAAAAGAATCCATTCGGAAGCTTGAAAGGTAGTTGTTCATTGGCTGCGAGGTTCACTGCTCTACGAGTAAGGCTTCTGCCACCTCTCTGGCTCTTGTCCCTGTGAGAGGGTTCTGGATAATCTCCTTTAGGTAATCTTTCCACGAGAGGTCTAAGGCTTTTTTCCACGCCTCGAACTTTTCCATCAGATTTTGGCGTGCTTTCTCGTGGAGCATGCAGTAACTTGTGCTTGCTGCTTCTTTGTCACATATTCTGCATTTTGGCATCTTTCTTTCTCCATTCTTTTTTCGGGCAAGCGGGGTTTAGGCACAAGTTCCAGGGTTTTCTTGCTCTTCTGAAGAGGATTACTGTTGGCCAACCGCAGATGCTGCAGCTTTTTCTTGTCGGTTTGACGACGCCAAGTTGTGGGAGGGGAGCTGTGGTCTTGCAGCCGTTTTTGAAGTAGTTGGTGCATCCGACGAAGCGTTTGCCCGTTTTGCGGGAGTGGAGAATCATGAGTTTGCCTGTTTTGCATGTGGGGCAGTCGCCGATTATGCGTTCTTGCAAGCTTGATACTCTGACTGCCTCGTTTAAGGCTTGACCTATCGTTTCCTCGCGGCCTTTCAGTTCTTCCAACGCTGGCTTCAAGCGATTTATGGCTTCGTCTAATACGTTTTCTCGTTTTTCTTCGTTGTTCTGGATGCGCTGCATTTTTTCTTCAAGCTCTCGTGTTAGCTTCACGGAAACGATTGAGGGTGCGTGTTTCAAGAGAGTCTCTGTTACATCGTGACCCAACTCGGTTACCCCCATGCTTTCTTCTGCGATGTACTTTCTGTCGTAAAGTGTCTGTATAATGTCGGCTCTCGTAGCCTTGGTGCCGATTCCTTCTTTTTCCATCTTTTTAAGGAGGCTGCCTGGGTTGTAACGTGGGGGCGGCTTGGTGAACTTATCCTCACAGCCTATCTCATCAACCCTAGCATTTTCGCCTTCTCTGATGTCTGGAAGCAAGACTTCGTCGGAACGAACGTAGGGCTTGTAGAAGCGCATCCACCCTTCCTTGACTATTTTGCGTCCAAACAGGAAAAAGCGGTAGCCGTCCACGTTTATCTCGGCTTTTATGCTTTGTTTTACTGCGGGTTCGCCGAACACCGCCATAAAGCGTTTCACAATCAGGTCTAAGAGTTTTCTCTCAGCAACGTCCAGCTTGCGTTCCGGGAGGTTGCCTGTTGGATAGACGGCGGGGTGCGCAGGGTCTTCTTTCTTGCCTTCTCGTGGTGTGAGTTTTTTAATGCCAAGGAGTTCTGAAGTCAGTTCTCTGTAGGTTGGTTCTCGGCTTAACCCCGAGAGGATGGATTTGTAGTCGATTGTGGGGGGCAGTTTTTGGCTGCTCGTTCTCGGATAAGAGATTAACGCGTCTAAGTAGAGGCGTTCGGCTAGGACGGTCGTCTGCTTCAGGTTGTAGCCGAAGAGGCGGTAGGCTTCGCTCTGCAGGGAGCCAAGGTCAAAGGGCACCGGAGGGTCCTGTCTGAATGTTTTCTCTTCGACTCGGGCTATTTCTTCAGTCTTTCCTCTGCAAGCCTCAACTACGGCGTCTGCTTCAGCTCTGCTTTCAATCGTTTTCTTCTCGTACTCTGCCTCGTAGAGCTTGCCTTGAATCTCAAACAGCGCCTTGATGGTCCAGTAGGGTGTGGGAACGAAGCACTCGATGGAATTCTCTCTCAGGACTAGGAATCGAAGAGTAGGACCTTGCACTCTACCCGTGCTGAGTACTGCGTAATTTCCGCTTGCCCTTTTTACCGCTGCGGATAACGCTCTTGAGAGGTTAATGCCGTAGAGCCAATCTACCTCGTGTCTCGTTCTCCCAGCCTCTATTAGGTTGAAGTCAAGGGTCGGTGAAGGATGTTCGTAGGCTTGTTCTAGCTCGTCCTTCGTTAGTGTAGAGTATTTCATTCGTTTTGCAACGTCTGCCTTGCTGCAGGCATAGTTTAGGATGGTGTAGCCGATGAGGCTGCCTTCGATGTCGTAGTCGCAGGCGTCTATGAAAACGTCCGCATCCAGTGCCAGTCGGGAAATCGTTTCAACCCATGCTTTGGTTCGCTGAGCGTCCCTGTCAGCTAAGTATCTGGGAACCCATTTAAAGTTGAAAACTGGATACTGAGACCTTCTACCCCCTTCTTGGGTGACAGTATAAAGATGACCAAGAGCGGAAACGACGATGATTTTTCTATCCCGCTCAGCGATGAAGTAGGGGACGCCTCTCTCCCTGTACATTTCTGGCTTGTTTCTCGCATCTAGGGCTCTGGCTATGCGCTCTGCTGCTGTCGGTTTTTCGGCGACGATCAGAGTGTATATTGCCATGACAGCCCCCTTGCCAACTTAGTCAGAGTCAAGTTAGCTATAAATTATGACTGTCTCTTATAGGGAGTTAGGGTGAAATTGTTGAGTAGAGAGAAACGTGTTGGGCGTAGAAAAGAGTTTGCAGGTCAAGCGGCAAAGTTAGTTGACTTGGTTGATTATCAGGATGGGGCTGTGGTTAGCAGGACGTTGATTGATAAGAAGGCGGGGACGGTGACGTTGTTTGCCTTCGATGAGGGTCAGGGTTTGAGTGAGCATACCGCGCCCTTCGACGCCCTAGTCTATCTTGTTGACGGTGAAGCAGACGTTACTATCTCTGGTAAGGTTCTTCGCTTGAAGGAGGGTGAGGTTGTCATTATGCCCGCTAATGAGCCTCATGCTTTGAAGGCGGTGAGAAGGTTTAAGATGGTTTTGACCATGATCAGGTCTTGATGTGGAATGTTCTGCCTATTTTTATGGCATTCGAACCAAAATTTTTATCCTATAAGGGGCTACTTTTGTCTTGAACGGCATTGCTCGTAAGAATAGTTCGCAGCCTCACCCCCGAAGAAGTGTCTAAGCGGATTCGTGGGTTTGAAGAGCGGTATGGCTCGGCTTTCGACGAGTTTGAAGACAAATTCCTCGGGAGAAGGGGACCGAGGCATCTTTTGAATACGTACCTTGAGTGGGCAGGATTGGTTGACGCCTATAAAGGGTATGAGGAGGCGGGTGAGCTTGATTACATCGTGGAAGAGGTGCGAGAATTCGATTCCGTGCAGTTGGCTTCGTTGACGCCCAAACGCGTGGAACTGCTGAATTATCTTGCGAATAGGCGTGTCGAGTCGATAAACGAGTTGGCGCACAAGATTAAACGCGACGTCAAGAACGTGCATGAAGACTTGTCGACACTGCAGGAGTTGGGGCTTCTAGCGTTGAAGCGTAGGGGAAAACGTAACATGGTGCCAGAGGCTCTGGTTGAGGAGATAACGTTTCTGATTCGCTAGCTAGATGTCGAGGATAAACTTCACAGCGACTTCACGAGGCTTTTTCAATATTTCCATAAGATGATACGTCACAGCTTTGACTCCCACTTTCGAGGGATGCTTTGTGGCGTCGAATTTTTCGCCGTAAACTGTGGCTTTCATCCTGTAGCCCTCGCCTGTTCGTTCGAGGCTCGTGATTTTAAATTTAGAGTAGAGGTTTTCCGTTGTTTCAAACTTGACTAGAAGTGTTTCCAGCCAGTTGTAGAGAAGAGCTTTTTCGTCGAAGCCTTCAACTTCCACGGTCTCCTCAAGTTTCGGCGTTACTTTCTTCGTGTCGGTCATGGCTTCGAAAGTGGCAAGAGCGGCGTTCTCGAAAGCCTCTTCCAAAGTTTTGCCGTAAGCGGCTATGTAAACGTCTGCCATATGTTCAAGAAACTCGAACTTCGTTTTTTCTGGCAAGAACGTCCCCCCTAAAGTTATGAGCGTAGGATAGCTAATTTGTTTTCCCATGCTTTTTCATATAAGCTTTGAAAAAAGAGAATGGGGAATGGTGTTAGAAGTTTTTGGGTGCTTCTTTTATGGCTGCTACTGCCAGTTTTGCTGCATTTTGCACGTCGCTGAGTGAGAGCACCGAAGATGGGCTATGAATATAACGAGTGGGAATCGACAATACTCCACAGGGCACTCCTTCTCGGGTTAGAGCTATTCGCGCCGCGTCCGTCGACCCAGCCAACCCTGTTTCGAATTGGTATGCAATCTTGCTCTTCTCTGCAGCGTCGACGAGGAGCGACAGTATTTTGGGATGCGTTATCAAGCCAGCGTCCATCACACCGATGACAGGTCCCTTCTTCGTTTTTGTCGGAGCCTCAACCTCCTGAACACCAGGAGTGTCGCCTGCGACTGTGACGTCGAAAGCCAAAGCCAAGTCGGGGTATATTTGAAAAGCAGAAACGGTTGCGCCTCGAAGACCCACCTCTTCCTGCACCGTGCCCACCGCATAAACCGTGCAGTCAACATTCTTTAGTTGCCGCATCACCTCGATTAATAGGCAGCAGCCCACACGGTCGTCGAAAGCTTTCCCTATAACAAGGTCGTCTGTGATCTTCGCGAACTTTGTGTCGAAGCTCACCACGTCGCCGACTTTTACTCCCATCTTCTGTGCGTCTTCTTTGCTACCGGCGCCTATGTCTATGAAGAGGCTGTCTGCTTCGACGATTTTCTTCTTCTCTTCCTCTTTCATTATGTGGGGGGGCTTCGAGCCGATGACTCCTGGTTTCTTACCCTTTGCTGTGTGGACTAGGACTCGTTGTGCTATGAGGATGCGGTCGTCGATGCCGCCGAGCTTCGCAAACTGCAGAAAACCGTCCTTCGTTACGTTCTTTATTATTAGTCCGATTTCGTCCATGTGCGCCGCGAGCATCACTTTCGGTGCGTTCTTTTTTCCTTTCTTTATGGCGATCACGTTGCCCAGTTTGTCCACGTTAACTTCGTCCGCGTAGGGCTTGAGCATAGTCTTCAGTAGTTCTCTGACTTCGTCCTCTCTACCTGTAATACCACAAGTGTTGGAAAGTTTTTCTAGAGCATCTACGAGTTTCACTTCTATTTCCCTCGTTGAGATTGTTATCTTACACAGAACTAGGAAATAAGCCTGAACCTTATTTGAGACTTAACTTCTCGAGGTCGAATAGTCTCATCTTGTTCAGGCGGTCGAGGAGGGGCACACCGACGACTACTGTTGCGAGGACTGAGAGGACTGCTTCCACAGGGGTCTGGAACGCACCTTCGACGAATGCGATGGGGAGGAATTCGGCTGGGACACCCCAGATTTCGTACCCATTTAGGGGGACGAGAATGAAAATTCTTGTTAACACGTCGGCTTCTATCCCGATAAAGGCTATGAGCGCGAGTATTAACGAAAGCTTTGCCACGCCGTGAACGTTCTCACTTACCTTTACGCTCAGCCACTTCCCATAAGTCAACGCCCCAAAAACAAAAGCGCAAATCAGCGCTGCGTAGACATCCCATAATGTCCAGAGGGGAAGGCTCGGCGTGACGGGATGCAGAAAGAAAGCTGCGAGCATCAAAACATAAATCAGAACCACGTAATGCCACTTCTTTCTCACCATCAGCCCGGCGCACAGGGCGCCTACAGGCTCGGCTATGCCGAAGAAGATGGGTTCAGCTCTGGGTCTGAGCGTCCAGCCAGCGCCGAAGCCTATGGAACCAGCCAAAAACCCTCTTGTGGGTCCTAGGACGATGCCTTCTAAGGGCAGGATTAGAATCATCCAACTACGCCAGATGCCTGGAAGGAAGGATAGAAGAGTGTGGAGCGCCCCGAACAAGCTTATTAACGCGATTTCTTGAGTTTTCCGCATGGCTGGTCGCAACTATGTTAGAAAGTTTCTTTTTTATGGTTTACGCAACTAATAGGCGGGAAAGCTGCTATGCGTGTAGTTTATCATGAGCGGTACGAGGAAGTATACGCGTCAGACCCGGCGGCGGCGCCTGGCAGAATCGAATCCATTAGAAAAGAGTTGGAAAGTCTCTTCCCGTTCGTTGAACCCGCCGCAGCAAGCGAGAAGGATCTACGGCTAGTGCACTCGCAAAGCCACGTCGACTGGGTTAAACAGCAAGGCTTGACTTATAAGGTCGCCGTCTTGGCTGTTGGAGGAGCGCTGAAGGCATCTGAATTAGCAATGCGAGGAGAATCTTCCTTCGGGCCCATCAGACCGCCGGGGCATCACGCAAGTCCGGATTCTAGCTGGGGCTTCTGCTACTTCAACAACGTCGCTATCGCGGTTGAGAGGCTTCGGAAGGAGGGCTTGATTAAGAGGGCTTTGGTTGTGGACATTGACTTGCATTATGGAGACGGCACCGCAAACTTCTTCGCGACAGTGCCTGAAGTGGCGTATCATCATGTTGAAGGCAGCGGCAGAGACGGCTTTATAGAAGATTTGGAACGCTTTCTTGCCTCTCAGAAAACCTGCGACATTGTTGCCGTTTCCGCTGGCTTCGACAGGCATGAGTTGGACTGGGGTGGTTTGCTGAAAACCGAAGACTACGCAACAGTCGGCAAGACCCTTAAGGAATACGCTGACGAAAAATGTGGCGGACGAGTGTTTGCGGTTTTAGAAGGCGGCTACAACCACACCGTGCTCGGAAAAAACGTTAAGGCAATGCTTCTTGGTTTGGAATAGATGGGACGAGTAAGATAACCATTAATAATTGCTGTAGAGTACAAACAGTCGTGGGCTGTCTATGAAGAAAGTTGAGGAGAATAATTCTTCTGCGTCCAACTTTGTCAAGGTGAAGTGGGTTGATGGTTTGAGGTTTGTGGCGACAGACAATGAGGGGCACTATATCGTGATGGACGCCTCAAGACAGGCAGGCGGTGAAGGCTTAGGGTTCAGTCCTATCCAACTGCTTTTGGCGGCTTTGGGAGGGTGCACGGGTATGGATGTGGTGCATATCATGCGAAAGCAGAGGCAACGGGTCGAGGGCTTAGAGATATTAGTGTCTGGAAAACGGGTTAAGGAGCCTCCAAGAGTATACACCAACATCCACGTAGAATACAAGATTGAAGGAAAGAACATAGAAGAAAGCGCGGTTCAACGCGCCATACAGCTTTCCGAAGACAAATACTGCTCTGTCGGAGCCATGTTACGGGCTAAAGCCGAAGTCACAAGCAACTACACCATACAACAGAAATAGAATTCGAGCGCGATGGTTTAAACGTGATTTCTGCGGTTTGGCGCCGGGAGTAGGATTCGAACCCACGCGGCCCATAGGGCCACAGGCTCTCAAGGCCTGCGCAATAACCACTCTGCCATCCCGGCGTTAAGACACACATATACAGTTCTGCGCACGAATTAAATATTAATCTACTCACCAAGTTAGCGCTATTCGCATCATCCAGTTAATGGGGAAGCGTGCATTCTTGGGTTCTTTTTCCCCTTTGCGCAGCTAAACCTTTTTATACGGGATTGCTGTATGGGTAGGTTGTCACATTAACCATGCTTAATTAAGAAGCTTTTAAAGGCTTTCGGAAATTAGATGCAAAATTTTGTGACAGGAGAAATAAAAAATATGCAAATAGAATACTTTAAAGATTTGCCGTTAAGTCGGGAAATCTTAAGAGGCATAGAAGAGCTTGGGTTCGAAAACCTTTTTCCCATTCAGGCTCAAGCGATAATGCCATTACTCGAAGGAAAAGACGTTATCGGACAAGCGAAGACTGGAACGGGCAAGACTGCAGCCTTCGGAATACCGATGGTTGAACGCATCGACGCGAGGACTAGCAGTGTCCAAGGCTTGGTTTTAGAGCCAACACGTGAACTCGCCATACAAATCGCAGACCACATACGCCATATCGGAAAATACGCAGCACTCAAAGTCCTACCAGTCTTCGGCGGAGAACCAATTCAGGAACAAATACGCGAAATGAAGAGTGGAGCCCACATCGTAGTAGGCACGCCAGGTCGCATAATAGACCACTTGAAACGAGGAACACTAAACCTATCATCGGTGAAAATCGTCGTGCTCGACGAGGCAGACAGAATGCTTGACATGGGCTTCATAGACGACATAGAATACATACTCTCAAGGACGCCAAGAACCAGGCAGACAAACCTCTTCTCGGCAACGATAGACCAGACAGTGATGGACGTATGCAACAGGTACATGAGAAACCCTGAGAAAATCCTCGTAAGCAAGGACGAAATAGCCCTTACGCAAATCGACCAGCGTTACATGGTCGTGAATCCCGCAGACAAGTTTGCAGTTTTACGTGACATTTTGGACGAAAACCACATAGGAAGAGCCATAATATTCTGCAGAACACGGAGAGCAACAGACCTGCTGGCTAACAGGTTAAGGGCACGAGGATACGACGCAAAACCGTTTCACGCGGGCTTCACTCAACCACAGAGAGACTTCGTTGTCGACTCTTTCAGACGGGGAAAACTAAGGTTGCTCGTCGCAACGGATGTTGCCGCGAGAGGTCTCGACATTCAGGGAATAACTCATATAATAAACTATGATGTCCCGTTAGATGCGTTGGTGTATTTTCACAGAATCGGACGGACAGCTAGAATGGGACGTGAAGGGACAGCCATAACGCTCGTAGGTTACGGAGAATTATCGCAGTTCAACAGTATAAGAGCTTTGACGAAGACTGACATAGAGGAATTGGAAGCGCCAGAACAACGTTGGTGAAATGAAAAAGATGGATAAAAGGGAAAGCAGGTTGTGGTCTGGAAGAGGACGCCCCAGAGGAAACTACCATTCACACTTCGACACCAGAATCCTAGAATACCTCGTCGAGCTATCTGTGAAGCATGAAATCAGCACGACAGAATTTTTTGACGCGGTTGTCCACGCATGGAACAACGGAAAAGCCACATGCCTAGAATTAACCATCAATTTTCGCAAAAAGAAAGAAGACAGCGCCATCTTTCTCATAACCAAAGGCTTCTCAGTCGTCGCCCAACTTCCAATACCAGAACACATTCTAAAAGAAACTGACCCCCTCAACGGATTTGACTACATACGTAAACGCGTCAAAAATGCTTCGGAGAGGAAAGAAAGAGAGACCCTCGACAACAGCCACATGCAAATCAAAGATCTGAGGCTCGGGATGAAAAGAATACGCCTAGAAGCTCAAATCACTGCGATTTCAAAGCCAAAACAAGTAGTAACGAGGTTTAATGATTATGCTGTTATTGCCAACGCGACTCTCTCGGACAGAACCAGCACGATTAAGCTACCATTGTGGAACGAGCAGATTAACATGGTCTCAATCAACGACACGGTTCAAGTCGAGAACGCTAACGTCATCGTCTTTCGTGGCGAAAAGCAGTTGAAAATCGGAAGAAATGGCACACTGAAAATAGTGGAAAAAAACACGCGCACACAATTGAAGACTCCACAAGCGCATTCTAGAATAGGATAACAGAAAGAAGAAAAAAAAGAACCAACTAGACTATAAACTCCAAAAATAGCGACGCGCAGACTGCCAACATCCATGTTTGGAGCCTATTAGGACGGTCTAGACTAAGCGCCGAGAACACACGCTCAGAGACTCTATCGCCTGTCAATAATATCCAAAGCGCCAGGTCCTGTACCAATGATAGTCACGGGCACACCAGTCGCCTTCTCAATTTTACCGATGAACTCTTTCGCTTTCGGAGGCAAATCATCAAAACTAGCCAAGTTCTTACAGCTCGGAAACAACACGTCAAGCTTAGTAACCGCCGCCTCCGTCGCACCGTGAACCCTCGCCACCCTCCTCGCCAACTCAAAATCAAACGGCGCAGACCTGCGCTCCCGCCCAGTCCCTGCGGCAGTCTCGAACCACCCACGACGCACAGCCTCCTCCCGAGACAACTCCCCAGGCAAATCCCCCACACCAACACGCGTGATAAACGCCTTGTACACGACCAAGACCCGGTCCACCCGACTCGGGCCTACTCCGCATTCGGAGCATATGGCAGCAGCACTCGTGTCACGACTCGTAACATAGGGATAAGAACCATGATAGAGAGAAAGCATAAGCCCCTGCGTTCCCTCCAAAACAACAGTCTTACTCGCATCGATGGCGTCGTTCGCTTCTTCAGCCACGTCTGCCAAATAAGGCTTAAGCTCAGGTATGTCTTTCGCCAATTTAGCCGACCTCTTCGCCCGCTCCTGCACCGCTGGACCAACACCCCAGCCAGTAGTGCCGAGGCTTTTCAAGTAGCCGTCGCTCCTGTCCATCTCAGAATGACGCGGCTCGATGATTGAAGCCTGCCTATCCACCCCAACCCGCCCCTTCACGCCCGTCTCCTCCACCTCCTTCAAGAACTGAGGCACATGAACGTTAGCTCCAGGACCGATTAACAGGCGACTTTTGTCGTAAACAAACGTAGAAGGCACCATGTGCAAAGCATAGCGTTTACCCCCAAAATGCACAGTGTGGGCAGCGTTAACCGAACCCGTACGCACGCACACGTCAACCTTATCCTTCAACGCCAAATAGGAGATGATTTTACCCTTACCCTCGTCTCCCCAGAAAGCACCAGCCACGACAGTGCAAACCATACTTTCTCACCAGCGCACCAAAACTGCACGACGGGTATATTTAAAAGTATTTGTCAACTTCATGTTAAACAGCAAGCTATTTTACAAAGAATCTGTTAATTTTATACGGATGTGTCGAATAGGCTTAAGAGTCAGCGAACAACATTCTTCTCAAAAAGGGAAAGATAGAAAGGTATGCAGTTGAAAGCCGTAATCTTCGACCTCGGCGATACTCTAGTCTTAACTGACCGATGGGACTACGACAAATGCTTAACGAAGCTTCTGCGAAGCCTACAACACGACAACGTAGCCGTCCCAGTACTCTTTGACGATTTTAGAAGGGCTTACTTTGAAGTGCGCAACCAAATGTACGAGCAAAATGAACAGTCCCTCAAGGAAGTAGACTTTCAATTGCGGATCGCTAAAACACTGGAAAAGTTTGATTACAATTTTAGCCCCGAAAGCCGAACAGTAACTCGTGCGGTGGAAGCCTTCATAGACGCGTTTATTGAGGATCTACAAATGGAAGACCACGTGCCCTTAATGCTTACTCGGCTGAAAGAAAAATACAAGCTCGGGTTGGTCTCCAACTTTGCTTATCCTCCCGGTCTCTGGAAAATACTGCAGCGCTTCAACTTAACCAAGTTCTTCGACACAGTAGTGGTTTCCGGCGAGTTAGGGATACGTAAACCTCATCCCAAAATCTTCAAGGCGGCGCTAAAGAATCTAGCCGTGGAAGCTGAAGAAGCAGTCTTTGTAGGCGACTCGCTTAAGGCAGACATCAACGGCGCAAAGAAGCTGAGAATGAGGACTGTTCTGGTCGAGAATGTTGGGCTCAGAAAAAACCCCTACGCTATAGCAGGAGAGCTTGATCCTTTTCCAGTAAAGCCTGACGTGGCGATACCGAATCTCAGAGAATTGCCCAAGCTTCTAGAGCTAGCTTGGCAAAAGCGCTAAGGATATTCGTGAATTTTCTTCGCGAAAGCTTTTTCTTCGTCTCCGTTGTTGGTTCTGGCTATGCGTTGGTTCGTCGGCTTCATATTCCACAAAATCGCTTTCGGGCTTCTTTCCGTTCTGCTGCCCCTCTACATCACCCAAATCGTAAGTGGAGGCGGTCTTACATTCTGGGGTGTAATCACTTCCACTGCGACCTTTCTAGCCATTCCTTTCTCTTTTCTCTGGGGCTACCTGTGCGACGCTACACGACGCTACAGGTTCTTCATATTGCTCTCCTTCGCAGCCATAACCGTGCTGCTCTATTTCTTTTCTCTCTCAACAAACCTGATTCTGCTCGGTGTCTCATACGCATTAATAGTCATCTTCGAAGTCGCTCACGAGCCGCCGAAGAATGTGTTGATCGCCGAAACTTATTCTCACATAGAATGGAAGCAAGGTTTTGCGGGCTACAAGGCTTGGACTGAGTTGGGGTGGGTCATGGGCTTGCTTCTGGGTTTCCTGCTGGTGGCTTTTGGTCTTAGCAGCCCTACGTTATTGCTCATCTCGGTTTACCTCAGTCTCATTTCATTCTTAGCCTCAGCAATTTTCGTGACAGACCCCGCTCTGATCTTCGAGAGAGGCTTGGTATCCATAGAAAAATCCATCAGTTTAGTACAAAGAGGCGCCACTCTGCTGTCCAAAGAGTACTCTAATCCCCAAGTCTTTGATGAGCTTAGACAGGAGAATGCGTCTGCTCTCTGCCTCGGACTCGTATTCTTCTCGATGGCTACAAGCATGTTCTTCATTCCTTTGCCAATTTTCTTCGCAAGAAATCTCGCTCTTCAAACAAGCACGGTATTCATACTGTTTCTACTAAATTCCACAGGCTGCCTTCTCGGGTATTTTCTCGCTCAGAAAAAAGCTGACAGCCTAGAAGCAATCACGTCTATAAAGAGGACTGTGTTACTCCGTAGCGTGTTAGTTTTATTACCTATTTTTGTAGGGGCAATTCCATTTCTGGAGACGATGGCATTGTCGGTAATCGTGTTATCTACTATGGGATTCATCTACGCTTTCTACTCGGTCTCGGTGCTTTCTCTTTCGATGGAAGTGATCCCCCAAGGCAGAGCAGGATTGTTTACGGCGCTTGTGGGCGCAGGCAGCGCTACAGGATGTCTAATGGGACCGTTAATCGCAGAAAACTTCGGTTTCCAACTCATGTTCATAGCCTCCGCAGCATCCTTTTTCCTCAGTTTCGTTGCTTTCAAGAAATTTGCATAGAAGCAGACTTGTACTGAAAGCCGAGATTATCTTATTTTGTAGGATGCGGTTTTCCAGTTTTTGACGGTGAAGCCTGCTTTTAGATGTAGTTTTATTGAAGCCTCGTTGTCTGGGTTTATTGTTGCGTATATCTGATCTATGCTGTGGCGTCTTGCATAGTCTATTAGTTTGCGCAGTAAAGCAAGTCCTATTCCTCTTTTCCGAAATTCCGATTGAACAACTATGTATTCAACCCAAAGTTGTTTATCATAACCACGTATGAAAGATACTGTCTGGCTTGCCACGTAGCCGATGACGTTGCTGTCTTCTTCAGCTACGAAACTGCTTCCTGTTTTGAGGTAGAAGTCGAAGCGTGCCTGAGTCACTTCTCTTCTTTCCTGCTGCTCTTTCAAATACTGTTGAGGGTTTTCTCGACTTAGTAACTCTAAGTATTCGGCGTAGGCTTCTTCGAAAAGTCTTCTATAAGCTTCGAAGTCTCTTTCTTCCATCTGTCTTATGATCAACCACATCACCCGTTGGGATTTCTTATATAGTGGTTTGGACAATTAATTTTGCGTCGTCCCACTGGGGGCGATTTGGATGAAATCCGCATAGTCGATGTATTGAAGTTTCTTGAGCTTCATTAAGCTCATAGAGAGACAGATTCCTCGAGTTAAGTTATATAACGTTTAAGGGGTGATTTTGAATGATGAAGATTCGTAATATGGCATCAGAAGACGTAGACAAAGTAGCAGCGATGGTAGCTCTAGACCACGATGCTAACCGGGAGAAGGGTTACAAAGAAGCGAGGGAACATACTTTAGACCACTTAAAGATAGTGCCTCAACACTGTTACGTGGTAGAAGGAAGCAACAACCAAATAATAGCTGCCATGGTACTGCATCCACAAGAAAAGGTTTTCGAAATTGAGGATTTTCATGTGGAACGTATTCAACAGAACACAGAAGCTTTGGAGCTGCTAAAAGCTAAGCTGCTCACATACTTGAAAACAGTTGAAACCGAAGTTGTTTGCTGCCCCTATGCCCTAAGAAGACTCATATGTGTAAAGCGAATACATGTTGCCTAGAAAATGTAGATTCTACTCTAAATTCCCTCCTTTCCTCAACTACATTTTCCCACTTTTTTAATCGTCTTTTTGCTTGCAAAAATCGGGCGAAAATATGTTAATTTAATTCTATATTAGTCATCCAGAATCCTAATAAAACGCCAACTCTTCGAGTTCCTTGAAGAATGACAAGTACTCGACGGCGAAGAACATGAAGAGCTATTGGTTTCTCTTGCTGTTTCTTTTACTATTGAGTACTGTGGCTCCCAATTTTCCAAGAGCGTCTTGCGAAGAACTCTACCAAGCCATTTCATGTCATGATGACCATCTTAACGATGCGTCAGACGCTTTTCCTAACGATTATCTGCCTTTTGTCATCCCTCTACCCATTAGTGGTAACGAACGTATCACAATAGCTCCCATCATAACCTGCACATGCTATGATAATGGCACATGGATTCCCAATTATCATCCGTGCAAGAGCGCACAAACCATTTTAGTTGACAATAACTGGCATGATGGAAATGCGAATTACACGTATATTTTCGAAGACTGGATAGACTATGACTGGAACGACATCGTTGTGAACCTTTACGGCTCTATTTCTTATGGCATTTTTTCAGACTTGTTCCTTGCTTTCCGTGAAGCTGCATGGAAAAATCCCTTTGGCTTACAGATAAGCGTAGAAGGAATGCACATAAAGATTGATTGGAATAGCACAGACTTCCCAAGCACGCATTCACTGTTTCTCGCTGATGGAGAGACTGTGGAAGTCAACTTGCTTGCGGAGTCAAACCCTGGAGACAAGGCGTTCGTCAGGTTTTTGCTTCCACCCTTTGCCAGCTTTTCATGGCAACCCGCATTGCCCTTCGTAGGCGACATCGTTGAATTTGATGCTTCTGCAAGCTATGACCATGATAAAGAGATTGCAGCATATTCTTGGGTTTTCGGAGATGGTACTTCAGCTAATACGGACAAAAAAACAATCACTCACAGCTTCCTATCTTCCGGAAATTACAGCGTAAGGTTAACAGTAATCGACACCGACGGACTAACTGACACTGTTTCAAAGTCTATCAGAATCCGAGCTGCCATAGGGGGAAAAACATCTTCTTTGGACGGCTCTCTCATCACTGCGTGGGAAAAAGTAAACATATCTTTGATAGTAGCCCTTGTAGTTATTGCAACCCTAATACAGAGAAAGAGAAATAATCGGATAACTTAGCTTATCATTCTCCGCGCGCAAACACTGTTCCTCGAAACATTATTACGGTTTCAGGCAATTTTCACTTTCACCCGAGTCTCTCCCCTCCGCAGGGTGTTGATGCGTCGGCTGGTTTAAACGCAAAAAGCAGAAAATCGATTTGCAAGGGTGTTTGGTATGTCTCGTCCAGTAGAAAAGTGTCAGAATCCATGGAAGGGTGAATGTAGAAACACTAACATAGAAGTCTACATACTGCGAGAAAAACAGCAACTGCCTATCTGTACTCATTGTTGGCGCAGAATCGCGGATGAAGATTATGAGTGGAGAGGGTAACATGGGTATGGAACGTTTTAACTTGAACGTTGCTCGTGCATTCGTAGGCCGTCATGTAAACCTGCATCTGAAGGATGGTTCTGTTTTAGTCAACGTTTTCGTGGCTGAAGCTAAGAGGGAAAAAGATGATGGCAGACCAACTGTCCTCTGCATTACGCATCCAAGGAAACCTCCATTAAGAGTTTTTTTGAAAGAAATAGAATGGATGGAACAGTTAAACCCTCATCTCTTAGTAAACGCTTGACCATAAAGAGTAGAGGAAATTGAGCTATATAGAGTGCTTCGAAGATTCGCTCGAACGGTGCTTAGAAGAAGTGGGCAAGGCGAGGAGTAAGCAAGACGCTCTTCAACGAATACAGTACTTGCTTGGCTTGGTTAAAGAGCGCAAATTCGACAGGATAAAAGAAATGCTAGGTGCCTTAAAATAGCAGAAAATATTCTTTAGGTAACTTCAAGGTAAAGATTCTATGGTAGCATGGGATACGTGACTTATCTCGTAAATTTCTCACTCGAACCAGTGAAAACGACAGGTCTGACTAGAGTAAGATGTCGCCTTAGATTATTGTGTTCAAATTCTTCCCTTGGTCGCGCGTGCAAAAAACTTGATAAGGGATCGAGTGTTGTAATAAGTCAAGGTGATAAACTTGAAGGGATACGTAGTCGACATTGAGAAAGGAACTAAGAAGAACACTGATTTCCGCCGTGTGCTGTACACAGGGAAGTACAGTCAACTCGTGCTTATGAGCATTAAGCCTGGTGAAGAAATTGGTGAAGAAACGCATGAGGATGTTGATCAATTCTTTCGATTTGAGGAAGGAGAAGGAAAAGTGATTATTGACGGTGTAGAACACCGTGTCAAGGATGGAAACGGAGTTATAGTCCCAGCAGGTGCTAGGCATAATGTGATCAACACCTCTAAGCTCGTGAACCTTAAACTCTACACGATTTACTCGCCACCTGAACACCAAGATGGCGTAGTGCGCCATACCAAAAAAGAAGCGATGGCTAGTGAGGAGCATTTTGACGGACGAACTACAGAATAGCGCAATGTTTAGTGCTATAACAGCGCGGACAGAATCCTCAAAGGCCTTCCTAACATCCGAAACCTCATTTGAGGAACTTGCATAAGATTTGCTAAACTTCTGAACTAATGGGAAGACATTTATTTGATGACCTCTTTTGTAGAAGATAGAATATTGTTATCGCATGTGGATGGGGTTGATGCGATATTCTATCATGAATAAAGTATCCTAAACTCCTATTGCTTGTTTTGAGTTTCATAATAGCGTACATCCTCTTTGCCGACAGGTCCTACACTCCCCTTCACGATACTCTGCTTCTCCTAGGATATTTCGGAACTTTTCTAGCAGGTTTCCTTTATGCCTACGCATTCACCGCAGCGCCAGCCGCTGCAATATTGCTGATTCTTGCCAAGGAGCAAAACCTGCTTTTTGCAGGATTTATCGCTGGCGCTGGCGCTTTGCTGAGCGATCTGGTTATCTTCCATTTTATAAGACACGGCTTCAGCGATGAAGTGCAAAAGCTCTCAAACGAAAAAATCGTTCAATACACCCAAAGAAAGGTGCCCGGCTCTATTCGAAAATATCTGGTGGCATCCTTAGCCGGCTTTCTTATTGCTTCTCCGCTTCCCACCGAAATCGGCGTTACATTGATGGCTTCGGTGAAGAGCATATCGACAAAAAAATTTTCCATTATAGCATATTCCCTGCATACCAGCGCAATCTTTATAATCCTTCTGATTGGCAGCGTCATTTAATACCACGTCCAAAACATATTTAGTAGCCCGGGATAGGTTCAAATATCGGTTTAAAATATCGGTGTTAAGACAAGATTCTCTGTTATTTCTAGGAAACATCCCCGAAAAGAGCTTAAAAGAAGATTTTGAGGTGGCAACTTTGTCTAATCTCTATTCATGTTAAAGTTCATTCATAGAAGCGTTTGCGGTGACCTACAACTAGCAGGAATATTTTGTATCCCTTAATCTGGTAGAGAATTCGATAATCGCCTATTCTTAAAGAGTAAACTCCTTTCCATTCGCCACGTAAGGGCTTCCCTGCATAAGGATTAATCTTCAAGAGGTCAACCTCTCGGAGTATTCGAACTTGGGCGTCTCTATCCAAAGTTTTGATTCTTTTCAAGAAACGAGGTGTAAATCTAACTTCAAATTTCGTCTTCAAGGTTTAACTCTCTTATAAGCTCATCCAGCGGTTTAGTCTTGCCCTCTTCAACCTCTCGCAAAGCAACGTTCAAATCTTCGACAAGTTTTTTATCTTGCATAACTTCAAGGGTTTCCAATAACTCATTCATTAAACTAGCCGCCCTCGCCAACAATTCCTTCTCTTCAGTAGTCAAGAGAGTCACTTTCACAGCCTCTACTGAATATAGTCTCGACAGGATATTTTAACTCTTACTCCCAAAATACGACTAATGGATGCATAGCAAACTCAGAAACCATTTATAAGATCGAATTTCAGAATGGTAGAGGGATACGTGACTTATCTCGTCTAAATTTCTCACATCGAATCGGTGAAGAT
>CAZJAQ010000015.1:0-24180 GCA_964544285.1 uncultured Candidatus Bathyarchaeia archaeon | reverse complement strand
CGGGTATTCCTTGCTTCTTTCCGTGTTCGATGGCTTCTTTCCATGTGCTTTTATCATTTTTGTTAAGCTTGAATTGTTTGTCGTTGAAAACAACTATTATCTTGTTGCCTTTCCAGAAGTGCGCATACCAGCCAGGCAAGATGTATTGTTGTAAGGCGTCGATTTCCTCTCTTGAACATCTTACATCATAGCCATGCCATCTTCCAACATTCCCTTTGTAGTCTATCGGCATATTGTCCTCAGTAATCGAAGCCTTGTAAACAGTAAATTTGTTGATAACTGTTGGGTCGCTTAACCCTTCGGCAATTATGCCGCCTTTCCAATCCTTCTTCATATTTTTCAACCGCTCATAAAATATGATCAGTGATTAATCAGTTTTTCGACATTCCTTCTCGGTTCTGTAACGTGTGCAAGTTCTGAAGACGCAATTCAAGTGACCATTATAGCTGTGTGAAATAGTTAGGCTCTTAAGCCTGCTCTGATACAGAATTTAGTTAATGGTTATGGGGTGGCTCTAACTGACTTTTGATTTGCTTAAATATTTGAGGAATGTTGCGACTGGAAATGACCCAGTGAGAGCGCTAAAGGTTCTGGAAAACTGCATAAACAAAATGGTATTAGAATGGTGTAAAGAGAATAAAGAGAAGCTTACCTCAAAAGAGTATGTTATAGACCACGCTTTCAAAACTTATTATTTTGACCATTTAGGGCTCAAGGCAGAAGATGTCGAGGTTGTTGAAAAAACTGAAAATAGAGTGATTTGCAGATGGCGCTGTCCCTGTCAGGTTTTGGAAATATGTAAAATGCTCAAACTGGATACAAGAATCGTATGTAAAGAAGCATTCGAGAAACCAGCAAACACACTCTTAAAACATATTAACCCAAGGCTGCATTTTGGAAGGAACTACAACAAGATTAGACCTCATGCTGAATTCTGTGAAGAAATCATAGAAGTATTATGAACACAGTTGGAAAGAAGGCAATATCAACATCTTATATTGCGGGGGGATTTGAACCCCGATAATTTAAACCGATATTTGAACCCATTTACCTTTGGCGGGCCCGTCGGGAATTGAACCCGAGACCCCCGGGTTAAAAGCCCGGTGCTTTAGACGCTAAGGGCACTATCCTTGCTGAGCTACGGGCCCACAAAGGTTTCACAATTAAAGCCAAACTTGGCATTCTTTAAGTTTGCGTTACACCGTCTTCTGGGGAAAAACAGAAATGGAGCCAGTAAGTAGCTTTACTGCGAGGAGGCTACGTTTCTGAAGCGTCTTCTAGAAGAGCTGAGTAGCGAGAAAGCGCCCGGTCCGATTCCTTCCTTTTCATCTGTCCACGTTGTCAAAGCCCTCGAGGTGATAGCTAGAAACCCCGTAGGCAGAAACAAGCTCTCAAGGGAACTTGCTCTGGGAGAAGGAGCAACGAGAACGTTGATTGAACGATTGAGGGCTTATGGCTTAATCACGGTAGGTCGAGGAGGCTGCGTCTTGTTGAAGAAGGGAGAGAAGCTTTGGAATACCCTCCACACTGCTTTTCCTCGAAAGGCAATGTTGGAAAAGAGCGGGTTGACGCTGGGAACGTTCAACGTCGCCCTGCTGGTCAAAGAGAGCGGCAGCAAAGTTAAGTTTGGAATGGAACAACGCGACGCTGCTCTGATGGCGGGCGCAAAAGGGGCGACAACCCTAGTTTTCACGGATGGTAAATTAACAGTTCCTCCAGGGCATAGGAATGTTGCTAAGGATTTTCCAAGAGTCTACGAGGAACTCGTGGGCAAGTTGAGACCCGAGGAGAATGACGCAATCGTTGTTGGCAGCGCAGACACGGTGGAGAGGGCAGAGTACGGTGCTCTGGCAGCAGCGTTGACCCTACTAGACAATGATATTAAGGGGTGAATTTGTCTCCGCCAGTGAATATCCGCTCTAGTGCCATGTTTAGGTTGACCATTCCATCATTAGTCTTCGCCGAAACGGGGATTAAGAGAAAACGAAGCCCCAACCTGTATATCGCATGCATCATGTCGCGGCTTAGGAGGCGCTTTGTTCCCTCCAGCTTCTCATCGATAGCCGCCTCCAACGCTTTCGGTTTTGCCGACCATTCTGCGATGCTGTCGACTTTTTCTTGTGGTAGAAGGTCACATTTCGACAACACGTGAGCCTGCGGGATTAGGAATCGGTTGTAGACTGCGGCTGAGAGGAAAAGGTTTGAAACGTAGTTTAGCGGGTCGAGGGAGAACACCGAGTCGAAAAGGTAGACTATTGTTTTTGGTTCCTTAGTCAATTCTTCCGCGATGTATGGACCGCTGGCTCTGAAGGCGAAGAGCTCCATCTGTCCGGGCGTATCTACCAAGACCAAGTCTGCGTTAAGCTCTAATATCTCCTCGCCCAGAGTCTCTACTTCTTCCGCTATAAGGTCGGCAGCCATAATCAAAGCTCCGTTGGGTCCTAAGTTGTATTCTTCCATCAAAGTCGCCATGTTCACATAGTCCCTCACATCCAAGTCGGGGGTGTAGGGCAACGTCACGGCGCCTGGGTCCAGATTCATGATAGCCACGTCTTGCTTTGTCACTTTTAGCCATTGTGAGAAGGCTGAAGTGAGAAGGCTTTTTCCTGAGCCTGCGGTGCCAACGACAAAAACGATGAACACAAAACCTCACCGTGCTCTTAAATAAGCCTAATTCCCTTTTCCCTGCTTATTTCCCTTTTTAGAGAGTCTGGGAAGGACAAGTCATCTGGGTTCAATGAGGCGTCGATGTTTCTCGGCTTTTGCGGTTTTGACTCCTCCGCCCTTTGCCTTCACGATTTCCGCAAGCTGCATCAACGCTCTGCCCACGCGTTTTTTCGCTGCTTCGCTGTCTTCTGCCGTGGTTGAAAGGTGCAACTCTATCGTAGGCTTTTCTTCAGCGCCCATGGGGTGGGATTTAATGTAGATGTAGGGGTTATCATGCATGACTCGGTCTATTAAGGGTGCCATCTCTGACTCCATGACTCCCACGACGTAAAGACTCGCCTCAAAGAACGTCAGGTTACCCGCTGAAACCCTAAGAATTGGCAAGAGCGAGTTTTCGAAAATCGCCTTCATCTCCGAAGGAACGCCGGGCAACGCAAAAACAGTAACATCGCCTTTTTTCATCACTACTCCAGGAGCGGTGCCCACTGGGTTCGGCAGGGGTTTTGCGCCTTCTGGAATCTTCGCCATCTTAACCCGGGCTGGGGTCAGCTCGAACTGTTCGTGACCCATTTCTTCTGCGTACTTTACGTATTTCTCTTCAACAATCTTCAAGGCTTTCTTGTCCACTCGTAGTTTTGAGTGGAATGCTTCAGTGATGCCTTCGAAAGTTTTGTCGTCGAAGGTGGGTCCTAGACCGCCCGTTGTGATTATGAAACCTGGCTTTCGTTGAACCGCTTCTCGCAGAGCATCTGCGATTTCTGCGACATCGTCGCCTATGACGGTTACTCGTCTAACGGAAAGCCCGAGAGAGGTTATTCTTCGTGCCAGCCACTGAGCGTTGGTGTTTAGCGTTTTTCCGATGAGCAGCTCGTTGCCCACGGATATGATTTCCACATGCTTTGCCATTCTGGAATCGCTCCCGAAAGAAGATGCGCCCAGAAGCAAGTGTTGCAGCAAAAGAATAAAAGTCAATCGTCTAGGCTAAAGTAAACGCTATGCAGCGTCTGTTTTTATTTCTTCTTGCCGAGCCACCATTTAAGGTATTCTTTCTGGGCTTTCTTGCGTTCTTCGCTTTCCGACTCGACTTTCGGTCGCAGCTGCTCTCGTAGTTCAATCAGTTCTTGATGAGTGACTGAGAGACCGCAGCTCTTGCACACATAGCGTTTTGTCATGGGAATGTACTGCATTTCTCCGCCGCATTCTGGACAATAGGGCATTTCTACCTTTTTTTCCTCGCAGTAACAGACTAGTTCATAGAGAAATAGCTTTTGGTCAGAAGCAAATTGGCAGAAGGTTATTATCCCCTAGTGGGTTTCCTTAGTTTTTATGGAATTACTGAACTTCGTTGCAACTGTCATTCTAGTTACAGCTTCAGGCGCGTTGGCTCCCGGTCCCTTGTTTTTTGCCAACCTCTCCAAGGGCGCCAAATCGGGAGCCAAGAGTGGTCTAGTGTTCTCAGTGACACATACTGTGGTTGAGTTCACGCTTGTCATGCTTTTAGCCCTTGGACTCGTAACCCTCGCAAGCGAGTCGACAGCCAAAGTAGTAATCGGAATCGTCGGAGGAATGGTTCTCATCGCCTTCGGTGCATTTCAGACTTGCAGCGCTCTTAAATCAAAATTTGAAAAAACTCAAAGTGGGAATGTGGCGTCTCGTAGCCTTTTCCTCATGGGTTTAGCCTTCACGGGCTTGAACCCCTTCTTCATCGTCTGGTGGCTCACCGCGGGCGCACAGCTTATCCTCATTTCCCTCGAATTCGCATCATTAGCAGGAGTCGTGTTCATGTACCTCTGCCACGTGTGGATGGACTACGCTTGGCTCACAGCCACCGCCTATCTCGCAAAAAAGGGAACAGACGTTGCTGGGCTCAGATGGTATAGGCTTCTGATGGCAGCGTTCGGAGTAGTCTTAATCTATTTTGGATTAGCTTTCCTCCTCAGCTCGCTCACGTTATAAAATTGGTGAGCCCCACCTTCTTAGCCAGCTGGACGGCTTTTTCTCTCTCAGCTTGAGTCAGCCGTCTCCTCAGCTCAGGAACCTCGTGGGCACGCCATTCGGGTCTGTACTGAAACATCACATTAGTCCTTGTAAGGGGTCCGAGGTTTGTGCTTATCCACTCCAAAATGGGTTTGGCACAGCAGTCTAAGTGGTCGGGCAAGACTAAGACGCGGATGAGGAGCTCGCCGTACTCTTTCCCGTACAAGTGGTTTCGAGTGCAAGCTTCCCAATAATCTGGAGCGTCGGAAATGCGCTTAGCACACTCGCTGTTACCGTACTTAAAATCGAGAAGATAAACGTCCACAAACCCTTCGAGAAGCTTGGCTGTTTCTTCGCTGTAGTAAGAGTTGGAGTTCCACACGACTGGCACGTTGACGTTAACCTGCCTGAAGGTTTCAAGCCACTGGGCAAGCCAAGGTGTCGGCTCGCCGCCCACCAAGTTAACGTTCCTGCAGCCACTATTTCTTAGGTGCTCCACCGCCTCCGCAAGCCTCTGAGGAGAGTAAATTTCACCCGTTTCCATCCATTGAGATATTGTCCAGTTTTGACAATGGCGACAACGCATCGTGCAGCCCAGAGTGAAAATGGTTCCCGACGGCACCAGTTCAGGCTCTTCGCCCATGTGCTCAAACATCGTGGAAACCGTGATTCGAGTGCCGCATCTGCAGTACCCCAGTTTGTCTTCCTTCCTGTTGACGCCGCATCGTCTAACGCAGAAATGGCAACCTTCTAACATGCGGTTTGCGATTTCAACCTTCAAGTCTAAGAAGGATTGTGGGGGCGTTTCTAATTGTTCTAGGCTTGTTTGGCCGCTGTCGAGCTTCTTCTCGAGGTGACAAAACTCGTTTAAGAGCTTACCGTGGATTTTCCACAGATTCACAGTCATATCGTCTTTGCTGAAATTGGCGGCAAGCTTTCTGGCAATCATAAACTTTGCTGGTTTGTCGTCTTGCACGACGGCGAAGTATCTAGCCAAGCTTGCCTTGGCATTCTCATCTCTCAGCACGGTTGCTGCGTCAGGTCTTAGGAACGTCCACATGCGTCTTTCATCAAAAAGAAATACTGTCGAACGCTGATTTATATGGTTAGGATTGCCCCTACAAAAGAAGATGGTGTAGATTCGATGCTGGAAAACGTCGTAAGCTCAAGTCAGAACAGGGCGTATGGATAGGCAACTTTGCTCGGCTGCAAATCTCCCTTTATAGGAATGCTGTGCCCACATGATGGACAGCGCATGTCTTTGGTTAGGTTCCATTTCACTATCTCGAAGCTGAAACGTTTAATCAGCAGCTCGTTGCAGTTGGGACAGTAGGTGTTCTCAAAACGGTGTCCGGGAACGTTCCCTACATAAACGTAGTTCAAACCCACTTCCTTGCGAGCGACGACGTAAGCTTCCTCCACAGCCTTTACTGACGTTGCTGTTTGCCCAGTCATTTTATAGTCTGGATGGAACCTCAAAAGATGAAAAGGCGTGTCTTCTCCCAGATTATCGCGTATCCACAGCGCCAACTCCTTTAGCCTATTGACTGAGTTGCCGATTTTAGGCACTATTAGGTTAGTGATTTCAACGTGTATGCCATGACGCTTCATCTCTACTAGCGATTCGAAGATGGGCTTCACCGAAGGCACTGACGAAAATTTCATGTAGAATTCGGGGTCTGCTGCTCCCTTAAAGTCCACGGTTGCCGCGTCCAAGTAGGGAGCGATGGTTTTCACCGCTTCGGGCGTCATGTAGCCATTCGTCACGAAGGTGTTGAAGAAACCCACGCCGCGGGCTATTCTCGCCGTGTCGTAGGCATAGTCGAAGAAAATCGTGGGTTCGGTGTATGTATAGCTGATTCCTTGACAGCCATTCTCCCTCGCAGCCTTCACCACTTCCTCGGGCGGAAAATCGTGTCCCGCCACTTCTTTCTCTTGGCTTATCATCCAGTTGTCGCAGAATTGACAGCGGAAGTTGCAGCCTACAGTCGCAATCGACATGACCAAAGCGCCCGGATTAAAGTGATAGAGAGGCTTCTTAGTTATCGGGTCTACGCACGCAGAGCAAGCTTTGCCATAGTTGAGCGAATAGAGCGTGCCTTTCTCGTTTCTTCGAACTAAGCAGAATCCCGTTGTACCTTCGTTTATTTTGCAGTGGCGGGCGCACAGGTAGCAATGCACCCTGTTCTCAGGCAGTTTTTCGTACAACATAGCCTCGTGGAGGGACAAGCCGTTATTCCTCACGTAGTTATTCTCTCGTTTCCTTAATAGATATTTTCCGCAAGAATTAAATATTACCTTTAGGTAAGTCGTTATTACCGAGTGGTAACAACGCGGAGAAACAACGCCATGACAAGTCATCATGACTTGATGAAGAAAGCTAAGGAAATTTTGAAAGAAAGAGGCTTTGCAGATGACGAAATATACGAGGAGTTTTGGTTAAAGAATTATCGAATTGATGCTGTTGGATGGAGCCCGAAACGTAAAGTCGCTGTCGAATGCGGTATCTGCAGCTCAAAAAAGAAGCGAGACCTCGAGCGATTCTTCGATGAAATAGTCTGTTTGCCATGGAAACCCCAAACTGAACATGCTTTTGCAGAAACCTCTACAACAACGCGTAAAGCGTTGACTAGAACGAGGGTGGTATTGATAAAAGATGATAATGTTGTTTTCGAGGTTCCCCTTTCAAGAGAAGAGTGGTCGAGAGAGTTCTTGGAAAACGAGATAAAATCTTTAGAGCAAGATTTTGGGCAATCTTCCAAGCTCTTCAACGCGTTGTCTCATGAGAACAGGTTGAGGATGATGAAACTATTGATTGAAGACAAAGACCTCACGATGGGATTCGCCGAATTCATTCGTGACTTAGGTCTCAACCCGAAATTGGTGTGGGAAAGCACGCGCAAGCTTAACGAAAGTGGGCTTCTCGAGAAAAACGAGAATGGGAGATACCGTTGTTCCGAGTTTGGAGAAGCCAGTTTTATCATGCTCAGCCTTGTCTTAAGGCGTTTGCGAGAGATGTTTGAGAGCGCTGAAGGGAGGTGAAAAAAGGATGGTGGACTATTATGAGGACGACGAAATCTTCCGAGACATCAACAGCTTCTACAAGCGTCTAATGGAGCGCATGTCTAAAGAGATGGAAGACCTTGAAAAGGCGATTAATAGTGGGCAGCTCAAGGGCAACTGGGATGTTAAGCCCATCAACGGACCTAGAGTGAAGGGATATGTTGCGCGCGGACGGTTCCAACTCGGTGACGAACCAACGCAAATTCCAAGACATGACTTGGAAGAAGAGCGGGAGTCGCTCACGGACGTTTTCGACGAGAAGGAGCGTGTCAAGGTCTACATGGAGTTGCCGGGTGCTGACAAGAGCGACATTCAGCTCAACATGACGGAACGAGTCGTCGAAGTGAAGGCTAAGAACTTCTTCAAGACAGTGGAGCTGCCCGCTGAAAACGTTGACTTCGAGAAAGCCACTGCCAGCTACAGGAACGGTGTCCTCGAAGTGATTATTCCAAAGGTCAGAAAAACTGTTGAGGACGAGAGGAAGCGGACCATAAAGATTGAATAGGAAAAGTGGTTTGAATGGAAGCTGAAATCCTCAACTTAAACTACAACGAATACGTTAGCTTGCTGGGCACAGCCCACTTCACCAAGCGAAGCCTGTATGAGGCTTACGAGGCTGTGAGGAAGCTGAAGCCCACGGATTTAGCCATAGAGCTTGACATGGAAAGGTTCCAGTTTCTCAATCAGCGATGCGCCGCTTGTCCAAAGCGTAAAACTTGCGCTGGAAGCTGCGAGTTTGTGGGGGCGACCGATGCACTGGGTAACGTGGATGCGAACATTTGGCTTATTGACATGTCTGAGAGGGAAATTGCGGAGAGAATTCGGCGGCTGTTGCCTCCTTCTAGGCTGTGGTGGTTTTCTTTTGCAGGTTATCCCTTTTGGCGTGGAAGTGACGACGATGTGGAGTTGTGGGAGAGGGGGTACAAGGATGAAGTTCTGGCGAAGTATGCTCGCAGGTTGGAGGTTTTGCGGGCGAGGGCACCTCATGTTTGGCGGGTTTTGCTCGATGAGCGGAATGCGGTGATGGCTGCTCGTTTGGCGTGGATTGTGACGCAGAAGCTGACGAAGAATGAGACTGTTAACGTTTTGGCTTTGACAGGAGCGGCTCATGTGGATGGCATTAGAGAGTTGCTGGGTTCTCCGTCGTGGGTTAGTGAGGAGTTGCGGAGGTTTGGGTTGCGGTTTGCGCCTCCTAAGCTTATCAGGCGAGTAGGTGTGAATTAGCGTTTTTGCGCGTTCTCTGCGTCTAGTCTAGACCGTCCTATTAGGCTCCAAACATAGATGCTCGTTGGGAGGGCGGGTGCACAATTTTTATCTTTGCAGTGGGCTAGTTAAGAGGGAGGGGTGATTATGTTGGATGGGAAGCCGACATAATAACAAGGTTCTTCAGCCACATTATAGGAGGAGAAGCAGACAGAGACATAGCCACGATAAGGGGAACCCCAGCCGTAGAGGCACCCAAAATCCAGATCGTCCAATGTTCCCACTGCAGTGCGCCATACACACGCGAGATTTACAAGGGACAAACGTCAGTGCAATGCGAGTACTGCGGAACCTTAATAGTAGTTCTATAAACAAGATGGTGCCTCTGTAATTATTTTCGTTTACGGAGTATGACTGCTAACAGTGTTGCAATTGTCAGTAATGGTAGAATTATTAAGGATGGAAACTCTGGGATTATCACTATTTCTAACTGAGAATGTTCGTAGCTGAAGTATATCCATCTGTTTTCTCCATCATCATACAACGTATAGTTTACGTAATAGGGCTCCGCGCCGTCGACGGTGACTTGGTATGTTTCGTTCATAAGAGCGTGAGAAATGCAGACCCTGCAGAAGCCATGGGTCTGGTAACTTGTCGTGTTAGAAACTTGCATTCTAATGGTGGTGTTAGACTCGAAATACTCGAAGTCCTTTACGGTGGAGTTGGAGATAACATTCACGTCGCAGCCAAGTGATGTCGTGAAACTGGAAAACATGCCCAGCAGGGGATAGTGGTCTGTGTTGTTTTCGTTGATTTCGTAGGGTGTGTTTCCGATACCATCTTGGTCTGCTATGGTGCTGTCGTAGTCGCTCCAGTAGTTTCCTTCTATGCCATTATCCCAAAAGTTGGTATAACTCGACGAAGCATTCGCTTGTATAAAGTTGTCTGCAATGTTGTTATGGTAAAGCTCGTTGTTAAAAGAGTTGAGCAATCGGATGCCGTGATGGTTGTTCCATGTTATTCTGTTTTCAGAGATTGTGTTGTTGAAAGACGAGGAAACTTGGATGCCGTCATAGTAGTTTCGGGTTATGTTGTTTTTGTATATGGTGTTGTTGGAAGAGTCCATAATAAGTATGCCGAAATCGCTGCCAGTTATCATGTTTTCAGAAACGACATTGCTGTCGGAGGATTGAAGGACGATACCGCGAATGTCTCCTTTCATGTTGTTTACAGAAATCTTATTGCTCACACTTCCATTCCAGACATAAATACCATGGTAATCATGACCGCAGTTCTGCACTGTGAAGTTTGCGATTTTAACGTTGCTTGCTGTTATTTGGACTACGTGCCCAGTGTGATTTCCATCGATGAGTGTACTGTTTCTGTTTTCCCCAATAAGCAACACAGTCTTGTTGACAACTGCGTTTTCATAGTAAATTCCACTGTGTACGTAGATCGTGTCTCCTTGACTAGCCGCGTTTATGGCTTCTTGAATGGATGAGAAGTTCGCTGCACCATCATCGTCCACGGTCCAAACGTTTGTTCCCTGTCGTGGCAGTGCCATACCTTGCGTATTCGAAGACATCGTAGCGTCAAAAGATTGAAAGGACACGTCCTGAAAAACGAGGGCTACCATCGTTAAGCACAGAATAAGAAGGTATAAAATGCCTTTCAAACCCATGGCACACCAATAATCATAAACCTTTGCCCGAGCTTTATAACTTATGGAAAAAGGCTTCGCCAAATCCTGTGCACCATACTTAGCCTAATGGGACGGTCTAGACTAGGCGCCGAGAAAGCCCAAAAACTCCTACCCTCGGCAAAACGAAACGCATAAATCGTGTAATTTTCTATTCCCACTACGTCGGGCGGTAGCTCAGCTTGGTAGAGCTTCCGAGCATGCTAGCAAGCCTAGCATACGAAGACGCTGTAGACGCCTGCCAAAGGTGGGCATCACCCAGCCTGCCAAGCACACAGCCAAAAAGGCAGAAACCGGAGTGTCGCAGGTTCAAATCCCGCCCGCCCGACCAAAGACCCTTTCACCAAAATAGGGCAAAATTGGGTTTATTTTTGACAAATAGCTATATTATCGTCTTTTTCAGTTCCAGAAATCTCGCCGAGAATGTTGGATTTCACTTTAGGGTTTAAGACTTTCATGAATACTTCGACGACAACTTGTGCCTGCAGAGATAGCTTCAAACTCTCGGTTCAAACTTTTCAGCCTGCTATCAATTCGCGAGTAGAAACTAGCCTAATCGCGATTGAAACGACTATCCCTTACTAGCATTTTCGCTATTCACCCGAGAGATCGAGAATTTTGGCCAACATGTTATGTTCCCAACATGATTTCTAAATAGTCTGCCATAATCCGACGAGATCTATATCTAAAAGTGTTTGAGTCGATTCTTACCTGACTCACTTTCAAATTTCAGATTTCGTGGGGTCAAATCCCACCTCCGCACCTTGATTTTTAAGCATAATAGGGGTGTATTCCAGCAAAGGAAGTTCGATTTGAGACGTCGTGGGTGGGTTGAAATTTGAATACATGGAAAAAGATAAGTCCATTGCGCATTAATCAGTTCTAGCAGGTGCTAGCGATGCAATGATACTACTGATAGTAGCCAGTTCGTTTTTGATAAGTCTCATAGCCTTCATAGGAATTGTTAGTCTCGCAGTTAAAGATAAGGTACTTGACAAAATTTTGTTATGTCTCGTGGGATTTGCTGCAGGTGCTTTGATCGGTGGAGCCTTCTTGCATCTATTGCCCGAAACTGTAGAAAAGTCAACTAACATGAATGTTTTTCTTGCCCTGTCTTTTGGCTTTTTTCTCTTTTTCTTGCTTGAAAAATTGTTGTGGCGCCACTGCCACAAAGGCAAGTGCGATATTCATCCTTTCGCATATATCAACCTAGTCGGCGATGGTGTTCACAATTTTATCGATGGTCTTGTGTTGGCTGCTAGCTTTCTAAGCAGCGTTGAGTTAGGAATCGTTACTTCCTTGGCTGTTGCCTTTCATGAAATACCCCAGGAAATTGGCGATTTTGGAGTATTGGTTTACGGCGGGATGGAAAAATCAAGGGCTCTTATTCTTAACTTCATTACTGCTCTTTCAGTGATTGGTGGCGGGATAGTCGGCTATTACCTGTCATCGATAGTGGGAGAATCCATCATCTACCTTCTGCCCTTCACAGCGGGAGGCTTTATCTATATTGCTGCCTCAGACTTGATTCCAGAGCTCCACAAGGAAGTTGATTCTCGAAGGTCGTGGGCGTCCTTCGCTGTTTTTATCGCGGGGTTTGCCTTAATGCTGCTTGTCAAACTTTACTTTTCACATTAGGAAAGCATAGGTCTAGCTGTTTTTAGAATCGATAGAGGTTGCCAACGCTGTTCCAGACAAAGGCTTTAGGCATTTCTCTGGCGATTGCAGAAGCGCCTCTCCATCCTGTGCAATGTGAAGGTGCAATTAATACTGGTTTCAATGCTTTCAGCTTTTTCACAGTTTTTTCCATTATAGGCTCATGTTCCTTTCCCGCTAAGTGGAAACCTCCCAGTATAGCATGTATTTTGGTGGTTCCAGTGAGTTGCTGAGCGTAGAGCGACGTGTTGACGATACCCGCGTGGGCACAACCGGACAGCACCACCAAACCTTTCTGCTTAACGTTAATCACCAGAGCTCGGTCATCCCAAATCCACGGGTCCGGCTGCCACTTGCCATTTATTAGGACTCGGTGTCGCGGAAACCCTTTTTCAAATTCCGTTTTTCGCAGTATTTCGCCTGTGACAAGTATCGTGTCATCAGCTAGTAGGCGGGGTTGCTTTGTTCTAACATATGTATCAGGTTCTACTTGAATTTCTGAAGGAAAATCCGGATACTTTCGCACGTTTCCATTAGGCTCAGCTACGCCCCTTTTTTTGAACATGTCTTCATGCACGATAATAGGCAATTTTGACTTGTTGATGTCTTTCAAGACTCTCATTAGTCCGCCGAAATGATCATAATGCCCATGAGATATGATAATCGACTCGATCTCAGAGAGATTCAATCCCATCCTACGAGCATTAGTTACCACTCCTTCAGGGCTACCGCCAACATCGAAAAGTACGGTATGAATTTCATCTTCACAGGAGACGCGAACGAGCATTGAAAAACCATGTTCAGCTATGGGTAAACGAAAATGCTTCTTTATCCATGTCTCTTTGTTTCGTTCTTTTATCCACTTTCGAAGTGGTTCAACTTCTTCTCTGCTTGTGGTAGATAAAAAGTCCACAGAATTGTCGATTACGCTGATTATCTCTACAAAATCGACCTCTTTCAGCGCGACTGAGTGGTTTAATTCTCTTCTGCAATTTTCATTCATAAGACTCACCAGTTATAGTGTGCCTCTATAGTAGCTTGTTGCTGGGCACCCCACGCATTTCTTTGACTTGTATCTATCACAAGGGCGACAATCCACTTTGCAGGGTGTAATCTCCTTTCCTCTGCGCGCAAGATATTTTCTCACAGGAAGGAATGGCGAGTAGTGAATGTTTCCAATGGGATAGAACTCTGATCTGCGAATTCCCTCGCTGCTTCTTAATGAACATTTTTCAACGGAAATGCTTTCAAGAGTATCCTGATTCTCTGCCACTACCAAAGCTATGATGTTGTAGCCGCCTAAAGTGGTGAAGATATGAACAACGCGGGGACATTCTTTGAAGCGTTCTAGAAGTTTCTGCATGGCTTCTGCTCCCTCAATTTCAACTAAAACAACTGCGGCGTGAAGGTCTAATTCGTTAACGTTTACTTCTGCTGAAATTTTGAGGATGTTTTTCTTGAGGAGGTTTTCTACTCTCTTCTTTGCCCCCATGTTTGAAAAGCCTATAATTTTTGCCAATTCTTCGTATGTTGTCCGTCCGTCTAACTGTAGTTGTGAGATTATTTTATGGTCGATGTCGTCCAATTGGTTTCTCACTAAGTTTATTTTATAAACAGAAAGTATTAATATGGTTTATCTATTAAACTTTGCTTCTCGAAACAACATACAACCCTGCAAGTGAGACATTATGGCTGATAAATGCGATTCATGCAATGACGTCGAAAAATGCACTGACCCCAGAAAAGAAGACTTTGAAGAAAAATCAGGAATCAACGTCAAGATGAGTAAGATTAAGCATAAAATCGCAATCATTAGCGGAAAAGGAGGAGTGGGCAAAAGCACGGTGACAGTAAACTTAGCGATGGCTTTCGCTGCCAATGGCTACGTTAACCGAGTAGGCATTTTAGACGCAGACATCACCGGACCTTGTATACCCAAAATCCTTGGGATAAGAGGTCAGAGACTTCAAGCTGGTCCTCCAGGAATCTTTCCTGCGATTGGTCCTTTAGGAATAAAAGTAGTTTCCATGGATTTTCTGCTCCCAAGCGACGAGACGCCAGTTATCTGGCGCGGTCCACTTAAAATGAGGGCTATCCAACAATTTCTCTCTGACATCACTTGGGGAGAGCTTGATTATCTTTTCATAGACCTTCCTCCGGGAACAGGTGATGAGCCATTGAGCGTTATGCAGCTTATTCCTGAAATGGATGGCGTAGTAATAGTTACCATACCTTCAGAAGTTTCACAAACTGTGGTTAAGAAGGCGGTGACCTTCGCTCAAAAATTGAACATTCCAATTATCGGCATCATTGAAAACATGAGTGGATTCGTTTGCCCAAAATGCGGCGAAAAGATCGACATCTTCAAAGCTGGAGGAGGAAAAAAGATAGCGGAAGACTTGTCGATTCCTTTCTTGGGTAGAATTCCGATAGATCCTGAAATCTGCGAAGACTCCGACAAAGGTATGCCCTTCATAGTTGAGCATGCAAATTCCCCTGCAACAAAGGCGTTTATGGAAATTGTCAAAAAAATAGACGAATTTGTGAAACATCAGAAGGAACCGAGAATGTCTCTTAGGGTAAGTTCCAAAGAGGGAAGCTGAATGTCTAAAAGGGACGCCCACATCAAAATAAAAGAACTTAAAACAGACACTGCGGTCGTGAAGGACCTTGAACTGTCCTTCGGCAGAATATTTGATGAAACTTGGACAGAGCCTGTTGGTCCAACTCCCTTTCCATCCATAACTGACTTGAGAGAATGGGATCTCAAACTTCTGCATCGATACAAGCCTTTCTATCTGCCATTTTGCGACGTATGCTGTCTATGCACCTTCGGAAAGTGCGACTTAACAGGGAACAAAAAAGGAGCATGCGGACTGAACATGGCTGCCCAACAGTCACGCATAGTTCTGCTTGCATGCTGTATAGGCGCAGCTACTCACGTTGCGCATGCCCGGCACCTAGTTGAACACTTGATGGAGAAACACGGTCGAAACATGCCGATAGACATTGGAGGTTTTGATGTCGAAGTGGAAGCACCGGTAACCCGTCTAGTTACTGGCATCAGACCTAAAACGCTTAAAGACGTAGAAGACGCTCTCGATTACTGCGAAGAGCAAGTTACACATCTTCTCTCCGCCACCCACACCGGGCAGGAGGGAAGCAACATCGATTTTGAATCCAAAGTTCTTCACGCAGGCATGGTGGATCAAGTTGGCATGGAAATTGCAGATTTAGCGCAGATCTCGGTCCTTGGCTTTCCGAAGGCGGATCCGGAAGCACCCTTAGTCGATTTAGGCTTTGGAATAGCAGATGTTTCCAAGCCCACGATTTTGGTCATTGGTCATAATGTGCCGTCTTCTGTGGGAATAGTTGACTACCTAAACGACAGAGGATTGCTTGGCAAAGTGGAAGTTGTAGGCATATGCTGCACTGCCCACGACATCACCAGATACAGTTCCATGGCTAAGATTGTTGGTCCAATATCTTGGCAACTCCGTTACATAAGAAGTGGATTGGCAGATCTGATCGTAGTGGACGAACAATGTATCAGGGCAGATGCGTTGGACGAAGCAATAAAAGTCAATGCACCAGTAATTGCTTCAAGCTCAAAGAACTGTCTAGGGCTAGAAAACAGAACCGACAGCCCCTCGAAAGAAGTGATTTCCGACCTTGTCGAGGCGAGAGTACCGGGAGTGCTGATTCTAGACCCAGACAAAGTCGGAGAAGTTGCGGTCGAAACCGTGATGGCAGTTGCTCCAAAGCGGAACAAACTCAAAAACATCCCGGAGGTTCCAGAAATAATCGAAGCTGCACAAAAATGCAACCAATGCAACGAGTGCATGCGTGCCTGCCCAAACAATCAGCCCATCCCAGAAGCCATGAAGGCAGCGGCAAAAGGAGACCTAAACCCGCTGGCTGAAATCCTCGAAGAATGTATAGGATGTGCTCGCTGTGACAGCGCCTGCCCCAACGACTTTCCATTGCACAGTTTCATGGTGAAGGCTGGAGAAACACAGCTTTTGGACGAGAAGTTCAAGATGCGTGTCGGACGAGGAGCTATCCAAGACGTGGAGATAAGAGAGGTTGGTGGGCCTATAGTGTTGGGCGAGATTCCGGGTGTGGTAGCATTGGTGGGATGCGCTAATTACCCCCATGGTGGAAAAGAAGTCGCAGAAATTGCTGAAGAATTCGCGAAGCGTAGATTCATAGTGGTTGCTTCAGGATGCGCTGCTATGTCCATAGCCATGGTTAAAGACGAAGAAGGCAAGACTCTTTACGAAAAATATCCCGGAGCCTTTGAAGCTGGCGGCATACTAAACGTGGGTTCATGTGTCTCAAACCCTCACATAGCAGGAGCAGCCATCAAAATTGCTAGCATTTTTGCGAAGAGAAAACTGCGAGCTAACTATGAAGAAATTGCCGATTACATTTTAAACCGAGTAGGAGCCGTAGGAGTCGCTTGGGGTGCCATGTCTCAGAAAGCTGCCTCAATAGCCTCTGGTTTCTGGAGGCTCGGGGTTCCCGTAATCGTTGGACCTCACGGATCCAAGTATAGGCGCATGCTACTCGGGAGGAAAGACAAAAAGGAAGACTGGTATGTCTACGATGCCAGAACAGGGGGCAAGGTTTACGCGGGTCCAGCTCCCGAGCACCTCTTTACTACGGCTGAAACCAAAGAGGAAGCTATTGTAATGATGGTGAAGCTCTGTATGAGACCCAACGACACTACTAGAGGTCGTGCCATAAAGCTAACCCATTACATAGATTTGCACAAGCGCCTTTACGGCACGATGCCCGACGACATACATCTCTTTGTTAGGAACAACGCGGATATCCCCATCACGATGAAGGATGAAGTCATTAAGATTCTGGAGGAGAAGGGATGGAAGGAGACGCAAATTCCAGATCCCACCCTCTTGAAGAGATTGATTAAAAAGAGGGCAGAAGGGGAGGTGAACAAATGAAAATAGCAGTATCAGCCATGGGAAACACAATAGACGCTCAAGTCGATCCACGATTTGGGAGATGCTCATACTTTGTCATCGTAGACTCTGAAACTTTGAATTTTGAAGCTTTTCCAAACATGGCTTCGGGCGCTATGGGCGGGGCTGGGATTCTGGCAGCACAAACAATAGCAAGCAAAAGTGCCAAGGCGCTAATCACTGGAAACGTGGGACCGAATGCCTTTCAAACCCTTTCTGCTGCAGGGATAGAGGTCGTAGTGGGTGCCTCCGGGACAGTCAGAGAAGCCATTGAAAAATACAAGAAAGGTGAACTGAATAAGACCGGAGCACCTACTGTCCAAGGTCACCATGGAATGGGCATGGGCGGAGGACGAGGTCAGCGAAGGCGACAATAGAAAGGAGAGGATGTACCTTGAACACGTGGGAAGAAGAACTTGAAATGATAAAAAAAGAGAAAGCTTGAAGGATTTAGAGAAGGAGGTGGTCAAATGACTGTGAGAATTGTAATCCCGGTAATCGATGAATCTGGTTTAGATGCCCAGTTATCAGAACACTTTGGAAGAGCACCCTACTTTGCCGTTGTAGAGGTAGATGAAAAAGGGCATGTGGTAAGCCAGAAAACAGTTGCAAACGTCGGCGAACATTTCGGCGGTTCAGGAAGACGTGCGGACTTTATTCTGCAGCTTAAACCAAATGCGATAATAACGTATGGTATGGGTCCGAGAGGTCTGAGTATCTATCAGGATGTTCGAGTGGCAGTGCTGAGAGCTAATGCAAACACTGTCAGAAAGGTGGTTGAAGCTTATAACAAAAATGAGTTGGAAGAACTCACGGAAGGATGCCACGAAGCAAGACATCCCTGATTAGGCAACTGAAAAAGGGAGAGTATAGAAACGAAGATTTTTCCTCAATGCGCCAAGTGTCTAGGAGCTTATTGTCAAGGCGCGCCTTTAGAGAAAATCAACAAAGATATACTCCCAGATTACTGCCCCATGAAGACAAGCCAAGAAGTGATCAACTCAGCGGCTAAGAAATATCGAATGGATGAAGTAAAGAGAATCTATATCCCAGCCACCATTACAGAAAAAGAGGCGTACGAAACTGTAAGAGGCGTGCGCATGGCTGTACGACCACGAATTAAAGAGCTGATAGAGTTTGGCAAGCTGGTCCACGCCAAAAAAATAGGAATAGCATTCTGCGCGGGAATGCGGGATGAATCAGCAAGAATCGTAAACATCCTAGAAAAAGCGGGGTTTACAGTTGCATCAGCATTGTGCAAATGCGGCGGCATCGACAAGACAAAACTTAACGTGGCGAAAGAATACAAGATTGGCAACCCATCGAAGTTTGAGGCAGGTTGCAACCCGGTTCTTCAAGCCGAACTCCTCAACAACGCTGGAACAGACATCAACGTGATTGTCGGCTTATGCTTAGGACACGATATGCTCTTCACCATGAACTCGAAGGCACCGGTCACAACTCTCATAGTTAAAGACAGGCTGCTAGGGCACAACCCAGTCATTGTTCTCTACAGCAACTATCATAAACAGATTACAGAGTCGCAGAAAAGAACGTGACTGCATGATAGTTTCGATCGCAAGCGGAAAAGGGGGAACGGGAAAAACAACAGTAGCCGTAAGCATGGCATTGTCTCTACAAGACGCTCAACTTTTGGATTGCGATGTGGAAGAGCCTAATGCTCATCTCCTGCTACATCCAAAGATAAACGAAACGAAACCAGTATACGTGCGGGTTCCAGTAATCGACGAAAAAAAGTGCAATTACTGCGGAGAATGCGCCAAATTCTGCCAATTCAATGCCCTCTTTGTTGCTAATCAGAAGGTTTTGTTCTTTCCAGAGCTCTGTCATAGTTGCGGAGGCTGTGCAATCGTATGCCCAAGGAATGCGATTAAAGAAAAAAGGCGAAAAATTGGCATAATAAAGAAAGGAGTTTCCGATGGAGTGGAGCTGGTTTACGGCGAACTTAATGTTGGCGAGCCTATGGCGACGCCGGTGATAGCTGAGGTGAAAAAGCAAACCAAACCTCATAGCACGGTAATAGTCGATTCTCCTCCAGGCACTTCCTGCCCTGTAGTTGAATCTGTCTACAAAAGCGGTTATTGCATACTCGTGACCGAGCCCACACCCTTTGGATTGTATGATTTGAAGATTGCAGTTGAAGTCTTAGAGAGGCTGGGCATACCACTTGGCGTCGTAGTGAATCGAGCTGGAATTGGGGACAGAAAAATCTACGAGTACTGCAAAGAGAAAGGAATTCCAGTTTTGCTGGAAATCTCCTACGATAAAAGAATCGCAGAGCTCTATTCCTCTGGAACACCCTTTGTGTTGAAAATGCCAGAGTGGAGAGGAAAATTCCAGCAACTCTTTGACGAAATAGAAGAGAGGTCAGCTTAGTGAAGCAACTCACTGTTCTAAGCGGGAAGGGTGGCACAGGAAAAACAACCATAACAGCTTCTCTAGCCTCTTTAGCGAATAATCCGGTGATTGCTGATTGTGACGTCGATGCTCCTGACCTTCACATGCTTCTCCACCCCGAAACAATCGAGACCCAGGAGTTTAAGGGCTCAAAACTTGCAGAAATAGACCCGGACAAATGCATCAAATGCGGCTTATGCCAAAAAGCCTGTAGGTTCGAAGCCATAGCGGATTTCAAAGTAGATGCCATGCGTTGCGAGGGTTGCGGCACTTGTGTGCTTGTTTGCCCAGAAAACGCTATACGACTAAGGGAACGTGTGTGCGGACAAGCCTTCATTTCTGAGACCAAATATGGTATGATGTCTCACGCATTGTTGTTTCCTGGCGAGGCAAATTCGGGCAAGTTGGTTGCTCTGGTGCGACATAATGCGAGGCAGATTGCTGAAAAGGAAAAATCAAGCCTGATTCTAATCGATGGTCCGCCGGGTTTAGGCTGTCCTGTCATTGCCTCGGTAAGCGGTATTGACGTGGGGGTCATTGTTACCGAGCCTACGGTTTCAGGGATTCACGACATGAAGCGGGTCTTGAAACTTCTGAATCATTTCAATGTGCTATCGTTGGTCTGCATAAACAAGCAGGACATAAACAAGCGAAACACGCGGGAAATCGAAAGGTTCTGCGAAAAGCAAAAGATAGGAGTTGTTGGAAAAATTTCTTTCGACTCTGTAGTCACGGAAGCTATGGTTTCCGAAAAACCCGTGGTTGATTATTCACCAGAAAACGTTGTTTCACGAGAGATAAAAGAAACGTGGGAAAACATCAGGAGACTCGTGTAATGGAAAGGGAAGAAGTTGTTAGAATTGCGAAGGAGAATCTAGAGGAAGGCGAACCTTGACACAAGAAAGTGAACGTCAGAGAAATTGTCTTTGGCTTTAACGATGGTTCCATCTCAACACTACTAGCTGGAGTCACAGGCGGTGCTTTGGCGCGAAATGAGATACTGATCGCTGGAATCTCTGGAGTCATAGCAGGTGCAATCTCCATGGGAATGGGTGCCTACATATCGTCCAAATCGGAAGTAGAGCATCATCAAAGCGAGATCGGACGCGAACTGCGAGAAATCGAAGAGGTTCCAGAAATAGAGCGGGAGGAAATTCGTCAGATCTACCAGAAAAAGCTGCTTTTGCTGAAAAAGAGTTGGACTTAATTGTCAACCGCATAACCAGCGACAAGAAAACTTGGTTGGACTCTATGATGAAGGAGGAGCTTGGACTTTTTGAAGAACGATTTGAAAATCCCATTAAATTGGGGTTAATAATGTTCCTAGCTTTTGTTGCGGGAGGCTTAGTTCCCATTATTCCATTTCTTTTAGTATCAACTCCCCAAACCAGCCTGCTAGCCTCTTCTATCATAACCTTCGCATCTCTCTTCGCCATAGGAGTTTGAAAAACCACGTTCACCGACAAGCACTGGCTTATATCAGGCATCGAGATGGTTTTCGTCGGCGTACTTGCAGCAGCTATCCCATACGCAATAGGGGAGCTTTTCTTGCCGACAATCTTGTCAAGAATATTAGGTTGAGGCTCAAGTTGTCAACAGTCTATGGTCCCGTGCCATCTTGGCGTCTGGGAAGATCGCTTGGAATAGACGTTATTCTGCCACCTAAAAAGTGCACTTTTAATTGCATTTATTGTCAACTCGGAAAGACCAGAATACATGTTTCTAAACCCGAGGCGATTCAAGGGAAACTTGTTGACGCAGAGAGCGTTGCGCAGGATTTAGATGATGTTTTGAAACGTTTAAACATAAAAACTGTAGATGCAGTTACGTTTTCTGGGACAGGGGAATCTACGCTAAACGTGGAGCTTGGTAAAATTGCGAAAACAGTTAAGGAGAGAATTGGCGACGTTCCTCTGGTTATTCTTACAAACTCATCGTTGTTTCACATGGAATATGTTAGAGAAAACCTTGCTGTTTTCGACGTTGTCGTGGCAAAATTGGACGCAGGAAACAATGCAACATTCCACGCTATCAACAGACCTGCAGATTCTATGCTAACCATTAAAACAATTGTGGATTCTATAAAGAAGCTAAAACAAACTATCAACGGTATAGTAGCCTTAGAGGTAATGCTGTTACGTTCAGCAGACAATCAGATAACCAACGTTCAAGGAAAGCCTCTGCAAGATCTTGTTGATGCAATAGTCGATGTAAACCCAGATCAAGTGCAGCTGGAAGTGCCCTATCGTCCTCCATCCGAAAGTTTCGTCAAAATTCCATCGCAAGAAGAAGTAAAACTGATGGCAGAGAAGCTCGCCAAACATTTCAAGAAAAACCAGCTAAGTTTATGGGCTTCAAGACGAACACGGCAAAGACGTAAAATGGCATTCTCACGGGTCTCTTGAAAAAGAGGCTATCGAGCTTTTGGAAAGAAGACCATGTAGCATTAGTGACGTTTCAAAGTCTTTGGGTATCACTCTTTCAGCCGCAACAACGCTGCTAAAAAGACTGGCAAGAAAAGGTTTAGTAACTGTTGAAATCAGAAAGGGTGAGAAATATCATTGTATTCGAAGTAATCTATCAAATTCGCGCGGATAATCTAAGTTTGCTCAACTTGTTGCCGCAAACGTCTTTGGATACAAGTTTCGAAGTAATTGCAGTTAATTGATGGCTGAAAAACTCGATGTTTTTATCCCAAAATCAACATCGTTAACGCAAGATAAACGAGCACACTTAAGACTATACCAAAAACGAACAAAGATAGTTTTCCATATCTCACGGCCATAGGTAATAGTTCATGTATCGAAACAAATATCATGGCACCAGCTGCAAAAGACATGAAAAATGGATTTAGATACGGTATAAAATGAACCGCAAAAAGTCCTAACACAGCGCCTCCTGGTTCGGCAAGTCCTGAAAGAAAAGCGATTTTAAATAGTGACCTCTTACTTTTTTTAGCCAACACTAATGGAACTGCCATGGCGAATTCTTCTGGTATGTTATGAATTGCTATAGCAAGTGCTATTAAGAGCCCCAAAGACGGAGAGACGATATAAGAGTTGACCATCGCAAAACCTTCAGGAAAATCGTGCAAAATTAGACCAAAAGCGACCAGATAAGCTGTCTTAAGTAAGTGAGCATCGGTTTCTCCCTTTTCTTTAACTAGATGGGTATGGGGCACTATGAAATTTAAGACAGCAATCAGCAAGACACCTAAGAAGGTAGCCATCAAGCTTTCTAATACTCCAGCTTCGCTCATTGATTCGGGTATTAGTTCAAAGAAAGAAATCAATAACATAATACCGCCTGAAAAGCCCACTCCGACAGCTATCCCTCTATCGCTTTTCTTGAAATAAATAGCTGGCACGACTCCTATAAGGGTGGTGAGACCTGAAAGTAGGGATAGTAAGATTACAGCAGTATAGAGAGTCAACATCGTAACATTTCCTTCCTTGACCGAAACGACATTTTATCTCCCTTTATTTAGAAAACGTGAAATGTATTATCTCTATCTAGCAATACAATAACTATATTTTCTCTTATTTATCGGATGACGAATTCCACAGCCTTTTGCTACCTCAAATTCACTTGCTTATCTACGCCTTACTTTAGATTCTGATGGAGCTTCTTTAGAGCGTCTGCAACTTTTATGTTTGGCTTAACCAAAATCTTCCTTATTTCATGATGTTCAAGCAGACCCGAAGCCCCAGGTCCAAATTCTGCTGCTAATACTAATTCCACTGTTAGATCCGCTAGAGTCTTCACTGCAACTGGTCCAGAGCCGTGTTCGTAAGATGCAGCTGGATTCTCAACTATCTGCATGTTCCTAACTTTGCCATCCTCCACATCTATTATTGTGAAAAATTTGGCTTTCCCAAAAACTTCTGAAACAACATCTTCCAAACCCTCACGATTTTTTGTTGGGATGGCTATCCTCAATTTCTCCATATTCGCTTATCACCTCTCATACCTATTAGTGCTAATTAAACAAAAAAAGGAAAGAGCTATGGCGGAGAGCGTTGCCACGTAGGTCCTCTGCCTCTCGTCCTCTTGGTGGACCTTTATTCAGCCGGTGAATCATTGTAGCAAGTCCGCCGCAACTTGAGCAGCTGGATGGTTTTGGAAGGCCTTGCGGAACTTCAACAATTTGTCCACAATTACCGCATTCGAAGCGATAGGGGATTCTACTGGTTCACAGTCTTGTTTACTTCTTTTTTCCTTGTTCAAGTGTCGCTTTCAGCTCTTCGATTCTGGACGCAATTTCACCCATTTCCTCTTCAAGGTCCGCTTTCTCTGCCTCCAGTTCCTTTCTGTAATTTTCTAATGCTGCAACTTCCTGTTCTGGAGTTTGGGGTTGTGCTACAGGTGGATACGCTGGTGGATAAGCATACGGGTTCTGTGGTGCTGTTGGCAGATACATTGGAGGCGGATAAGGTTGTTGATATTGCGGTGGATACCCCCACCAACCTCTACCAAAGCCTCTGCCCCAACCTCTGGCGAAACCCCGGCCCA
>CAZJAQ010000014.1:4492-24528 GCA_964544285.1 uncultured Candidatus Bathyarchaeia archaeon | reverse complement strand
TTACGTCGATGTATGTGTAGTGTGCGTACGAGGTTGCATCAGTTGTTACTTTCCATATGTGTACCATGTAGTCGTACTTGAAGTTCATGGTGTCGTTGATGTGTTCGCAGGCTACGTCGACTGTTCCAATTACTAGCCATTCGCCGAAGTAGTATTCTGGGTCGTCGCACATCCATGGGAGTCTGAAGCATATTCGGGCTACGCCGAATTCGTTTGTTCTGGCGTAGAGTATTGTGTAGGTTTCACCCCATGGGTCGATGACTTCGAAGGCTACGTCTTTCTGTTGTTCGGGCCACAGGTTGTATGTCACGTTTGCGCAGAGGCAAACTTCTTTTTGCGGCCAGAACAGGTCAGCTGGGTTGTTGGGTCCTTGTCCTCCGAAGGGTGTTTGGTATGTGCATACGTAGACGTCGATTTGTCTCCCTAGCACTTGATAGGGTGCTGTGTAGGTGGCGCATTCTACTTCGTTGGGCAGTGGTATTGCGTAGTCTCTTCCGTACCATGGGGACATGGTGCGTTCTGGGTGTGGGAATCCTGCGATGTCCACTATGAGCGGCTCAGTGTAGAATGGGTCGCCGGGCACGAGGTCTTGGACGCACGGTTTCTGGGTGACTTTAATGTCAGTGGATATTTCGTCTATGAAGTAATCTCTGACGAATCCTCCAAGGGCCATCGTGAGAGTGTCGCCAACTGTTATGTCGCCGCTGCTGTCAGCGTCGTCGAACCCTATTACTTCCCAGTCGTTTGAGTACCTTGGCTGGACTTCGTGCCAGAAGGTGCCCATTGGGTCGCCTAGGGCGAGGAAGTCTTCGTAGGTGCCTTCAAACTCGAAGTAGTATGGGTTGGGGTCGGGTACAGCGTTGTAGTCAACTTCAATCCACGCTGGGGCAGTGTAGTTTACCCAGATGTCTGTTGCGTCTGGCCAGGTCCAAGGACCTGAGATGTAGCCGGTTGCCCAATAGCTTTCCAACTCGTATGGAAAGTCGGGGTCGAACCACCATTCACTCGGCGGTCCCTCATAATATCCGAGGTTTACGCCGTATCTGGCTGTTCCGTTGTGCATATCTACGTAGACGCTTGAAATGCCGCTTGCGATCATCTCGTACCAGTGATCGACGCCTCCAAGGCCAGGCCATCCTTCCATATGGTTGTCATACACCATCGACATGTTGCCCATGTATTCGTTAATTACGTCTTCGTCGAGGGGTGTGAGCAGTTCTATCTTTGTGGTGCCTGGGTAGACTATGTAGTCGACACCTTCAACTAGAGTGTATGGCGCTCCGATCTGTGGGATTACTTCGATTGAGTTCACTGAGGATATAGGATAGTCTACACTAAAGTTGCCGGTCCAGTACGGGACACCGAAACCGTTGAAGGCGGCTCCGGTGTTGGCTGTCTTCCTCCAAGGCGAATACTTGTGAGTTGGGCAGTCCATCGCGAACGCTTCATAAGAAGCAGCGAATGGCTGCTGTGTGGTCTTCAAGGTGCCCATGATGTTGTCTAGTTGGTAGTCGTGCCACTTCCCGGTTGCTACGTTGTATATGATCATCTGGTCGCCGATGCTGAGTTTGCCATCGCCGTCCTCGTCTGTCCAGTCGGTGGTCTCGAAGCCATATCCCAACAACGAAGTCGGGAACAGCGCTGTCCATTCAGTTCCGACTGGGTTGGCTAGGTTTATTATTCCGCCGTCTGCGTCAAGTATGTACCAAGACCCTACAACCGGGTTCTTCAGACATATCGAGCTGCTCGGCGGTGGATAACCTGTGTGCACATAGGTCACGTTGAAGGTAATTGTAGCTACGCGAATGGTTCCAAACACAGGAGTGTGGCCACCCCAACCGAAGAAGGCAACGTGCACCCAGCCTTCAGCGTTATTGATGACTTCTTCAGCCACCAACGTTCCGAGGGTGAAGAAATCTCCAAAGTCGTCGTCAGGGTCAGCTGTAACGCTCAACCCTTCAATCATTGTGTTGTCGAAGTTCAAGTAGAAGTCGAGTCCCGCAACATCCCAGAAGGCATCAAGGTCACCACCATCTGCACCCATCAAGAACACATCTACGTCGAATTGAGCACCCAAACCAGCACCGATAATGCTTGGAGGTGTCACCTTCAACATGGGGCTAGGCGGGTATGTGAACTCGCGAGGCCACAGTTTGATGGCGAAGTCTTCGACAGTGTGGGCGATTGGTGATGCACCCTTGTCTGAGAGGGCAGTTGAAGTGAAGTGTATATCTAGGTCTATGCCAGTGGGTTCCTCGTAGTCGAAAGGTTGGTTTATCAGCACAAAGTCCATAGTAAGGACAGTACCGCTACCGTTGAACACTTGGACTTGACCAGGCACGGAGCCTTTTTGGCTGTACCCTATCCAAGCCATCGTTCCAGGTTCAGCGCCTGGCATCGCATCTCCCTCATCTACCAAGTTCGCTAGTTCCTGGACGCCCAAAGCACCCTTATTCAGGATACCTGCGTAGGGACTTGGCGGTTGGACAGCTGGGAAGTTGTCTTTCGGCACGGTAACAGTATAGCCCGTGTAGTGCATGTATGCAGCAGGCCAGCTAAATTGAATGTCGAAACCATACAACGCCATGTTGTTGTCCGGATCTTCGATGACGACGGCAATCTTGAAGGTTGTACCTCTCACGTCAGGGTAACTTATGTTGTTTCCAAGAGTGCTAACAGTTGAATACACTTTGACCGTAGCAGTTTGTGCGAATACCGCGGGTATTCCTACCATTGCAACGCTCAAGAACAGTGTCAGCAATAGAGCAGTTAATCTTTTCAGATGCATTTTTCTTCTTTCTCCTTTCTCTTCAGCAAGTAGAATTTACCGTTCCCTTAATTAAAGGTTTTTGGAACTATGTTCTATGTCTATTGTCAAGAGAAACACGCTTACGCCCAACGTGCCTCTTCGACTTTCTATGTTTCAAAAGAAACCAAAACAACCCTCCCATAGAAACCACGATGATAATCACCGCTATCACCACCGACCAAAACTCGGGTGAAGAAAGAAAATCAGGTTGAGGCTCCCAAAGATCCGTCTTAACAATGCTTATACGAACGTGGGCAATAGAGACGTTGCCATCTGAATAGCTCCTATATTGAGCCAGCCAGTCACAAATAACCCCAGTTTTCTTATCCCAAAAAACCGAATGAGTAGAATTACCAGTTTCGCTTTCAGGCTGTCTGAACGATGCATAAACCACAGACCTGTAAGCTCCAGCGAACAGCATTGAGTGTGTGGAATTCACGACTATTTTCTGCTCATCATATATCTTCTGCCTCTCACTTAAACCGCTTCGAACGACCCACAATTTCAGATAGCCTGAATTAGCACTAACACTGCCCTCATAAACCTCAACCCCTGTTGTGTGATTCCTAAAATGAATGGTAACATTCAACCTAATACTCTTCTGGTCCAAAACCTTAATAACTTGCATAACCCACGCCGTTTGATTAATGTCAACATAATACTGAGGAACAACATCCCCTGGAATCCAAGACTGCCAACTAGTCTCCACTTCATACGACGCCCAGTTGCCCTCATCGACACCCAAAAAGTCATTTGAAAAAACGTTGATCACAGAAAAAGCAAGAAACAAAAGAAGGGTTATCACCACGATGATACTCTTGCCACGCACACAAAATACCTCCATCTAATCATCAAACGAGCCATATAGACTGCAGCCAATTATAAACCCTTCTTACTGTAAGTCCAAACAGAAAATTAAAAACAGAATCAAACGATTTTAGCTGTTTTCTTCCTCGGGATCCTTCTTCTTCAAGGATTCTCTGTACTCTCTTACCACTTGCTCAGCATCCCATTGGATCTTCTCCTTCTTGGGCATCGTGAAAAGCGGATCCGAGGCTCTCAAGACCTTGACTTCCTCCAAGCTGTACTGAGCATTAATCCTCTTTTCTTCCCAAATCATCGAATAGATAGACAGTGCGACAGGCATGATCAGAATAGTCAGAGGATGGACAAAAAAGATCATCCACAACTGTACATAGAAATATGCGGCAAAGAGGACTGGAAGCCAAAACCAAAAAGTAGTAAGGCAGGTTCTAACAATTGCAAAAAGCTCAACGAAAGATTCCCCAAAGCCTTGCAACCTCTTCAACAAATGTCCTCAGTTAAAAGTAGTCAGATTTCCGATATTTAACCTTTAATGCTAAGACAGACTCCGAACTCCACAATTTCTAAGAGCTTAAGAGGTAGTTCCCGTATGTAATATGCTGATATGATGCACTGATGGTATAGTTGGATGAAGCTGATAATCCTGTCAATATATCTATCAGTTTCCTTACTGGTTTCCTTAGCGATCACGACGTTGCCACCGTGGGCATTTGGACAGCCAGAAGGGAGAGTCCGCAATCTAAACACGAACGCTATTTTCGAAACAATACAAGAAGCTATTAACGCAGCGAACAGTGGTGACACGATACACGTAGGTAACGGAACATACTATGAACACGTGGTTGTGAACAAGACAATCACACTTCTGGGAGAGAACAAAACCGACACAATTATTGATGGTAAAGGTAGCGGGAATATAATTTTCGTAGTAGCAGACAACGTGAAAATCAGCGGGTTCACATTACAAAACAGTGAACGAACAACCATTTATGCAGGCAGCGGTATATACTTGAACGATACCAAGAATTCCATAATAAGCGACAACATCTTGAGGGAAAATGTTTATGGGATACAAGTCCACTATTCTAGCGATAACTCCATTTCTGGAAACATTATTATCGACAATCTTTTCGGAATCGGGATAACTTACGCAACAGGTAACACCTTTTCTAGAAATAACATCTCGCAGAATAGTAACGGAATCTGGCTTTCCTATTCGACAGACAATTTTTTCTACGGCAACAACATCTCTTTGAGTACCTATAGTGCGATTGAGATAAACGCCTGTGATAACAATATTTTCTCTTTTAATTCAGTATCGCACAACCTCTATGGATTCAATCTGAAAATCTCTACCAGCAACAAATTCTCCGAAAATAATGTCTCAGACAACGAACAAGGGTTTCTTCTCGTCATTTCCTTTTACAACAGGATAAACAGAAACAATATCTCTTCAAACATTTATGGAGTTATACTAAGTAGCTCCAGGGACAACATCATCCTAAATAACCGCTTGATCAACAACCAAAACAGCATGCAATTAACAACATCAAACAACAACCTGCTCTATCACAATAACTTCATTAACACCCTTGCCAACACAACACAGCAGCCATTCTGTATCGGGTCAATGAATTCTTGGGATAATGGTATTGAAGGTAACTACTGGAGCAGCCACATAGGACCCGACGGGAACAAGGATGGAATAGCCGACAAAAAGTATGTTATAAACGGTGAAAACGTCGATAATTACCCCTTGATGGCTGACTTTACAGAATTTAGTGTTATAGTAGGTACCAGATCCTATATTGTTGATGTTATCTCCAGCTCCACACTATCCATGTTAGAATATCTCTACTATCCGGCTAACAGAACTGCCGTGATAAGTTTCCTCGTTGTCAACGCAGGAGGTAGGGCTTTCTGTCGCATTTGTATTCCAGAAACGTTGATTGCTTCCCCTGTAATGGTTGTTCTGAACAATAATGTATCTATATCGAGTGAGATAGTTTATAACAACAAAACACATAATTGGTTCTACTTCGCATACAATCTTCCACAAAACAACGAACCGGTCACTATCCTATTGTTTTCTCAGGAACAAACCGCAATGTGGCAGTTGTGGTTTTGGGCAGCAATGGCGTTAGCTGCAATTGTTATGATTCAGTTTCTGTTTATCACGAAATATCGTCAGGTTTCTAATGAACAGAGAGAAACCATTTGCGCCTATGAGCTTAAACTTCAATCGTATGCTCGTGAGCATTTTAATACCGCACGTAGGCTTTTCACTATCGATGTTCAGAGGAGAAAAGTCCAAATCGAGAAGTTCGAAAGGAAATACAATGTTAAAATACGTCCGAGCAACAGTTTTGAAGGTATGCTTAGAAGCATGGAACCCAAAGAGAGAAAAAAGCAGGGAAAAACTGACGTGTGAACTAACTCGTTTTCTTTTAACCTCTAGGTTAAGCTTAGGTTAGGATTTTAAGCCTTTAGTGTGATGATTCTTCGATAATGATGAAATCCATTACCTTTGCAGTTTCAAAAGGTGGCGTAGGCAAATCTCTATTGACGGCGAACGTGGGGGCCGCTTTGGCTGAAAGAGGGAAGAAAGTAGTCTTAGTGGAAGGGGATCCAAATCATCCATTACAAAAAATACTCGGGATGGAAATATCCCCAAACGATACTAAGCTCGACGAAGTTGTGAAAGACAACTTAAAAATCGAAAGTGCAATGTATCCCGCAAAATTCGATAATCTCTTTTTGATTCCTTCAGGGATTTCCCTACAAGGCTATATCGATATAGATCCTGTGAATTTTGCTGAAAAGCTTTCCAGTGTGACGGCAGATTTTATGTTTGTAGATGTTCCGTTTCCCTTGGGTAGAGCAGCCTTCTTGTCGTTGGGTATCTGCCAGTACTTTGCGGTTATTCTAACAGAAGACGAGTTCGTTCTGTGTGTTGAATCGGCAATAGACACGATCAGGATGGGTAAGTATTTGCTTCATTGCACTCCTCTTGGCTTTGTGCTCAATAGAATTAAGACGCGTGAGAAGTTTGATGACGAGTTCATTAAGGATTTGGAGAATCTTCTTGGGATTCCTTGCATGGTACGGATTATGGAGGATGTGAAAGTCTCAAAGTCTTATGGAGAAGCTGGCTCTCGCGAAGCTTCTCTGGCCTTCAAAAAATTCGGCGAAAGCGGATTTTCGGAGAGCATAAGTGAATTGGCGACGTGGCTTTTGGGCGAATTTCCAAGCTCTGAGAAGAAGGATGCTGTTGAGTTGATTCGAAAACTGGTTAGAACTTGAGTTCACTTTTCTTCCATAAGTCTCAACATCATTCTCCAGAGTCTTATCTTCTTCTTCTCGTCTTCGGTTAGGCAGTTGCTTATTGTTTCTGATTCGCATTGAGTAAGCAACGACTTTAAGAGATTGACTTCCTCTTTTGACGCGTTTGGGCCTATACTTTGAATTCTTCGTGAGATCGCGGCAGTTTTGCTGAATATTATTCCCGTTTGCAGTAAGTTACCCACATCAGTCTCCAGATTTTGGAGGAGTTTTTCGACTCTTTCTTTTCCTTCCAGTATGTATACGGTTTTTCTGGCGTCTGGCTTTCTTGCGAATATGCCTGACTCTTGTCGCACCATTCCTGCTTCTTCTAATTGTTTCATGTGTTTGAGTAGTCCAGGGAGTGTGATTTTTATTTGGTGATTTTTTTCCAGTTTTTCGGAAAGGTCTGAGAGTGATCTCCATTCGAATTCCAATAGCAGTTTTATGATGATTCTTCTTATTCTGCTGTCGAATACGTCTAGGTGTTTCCAGAAGTCGTGCTCCAAGTTTTTTGAACCTGCGATTTAGAATAGTAACGTGATGTTTGATAAGTTTAACGCATTTCTTGGTTTTTATTTTACCTTATGGTTAAGATTTTGGCATAGAACATAGTTCCAAAAACCTTTAATTAAGGGAACGGTAAATTCTACTTGCTGAAAAAAGAAAGGAGAAGGAAAAATATGAAAAGAATAGCTTTTGCGACGTTAGCTACTCTGTTATCTGTGATGTTAATTGCTGCTATGCCTTTGCCAACATTTGCACCTTCGCCACGACATTGCAAGGGTTTAGACATATACTTCTACGAGACTCCCGAGCAGGCTCATTTCGACCTAACGGCTGGGAAGCTTGACTTCTATCAGTGGTCTTTGACGTTCGAACAGTATGAAGACGCGGTGAGTGATCCGAAGATTCAGCTAGCCGCTTATGCTGAGAACGGTATGATGGAGTTCGACCTCAACCACAACTACACAGTCGCTGCCTATCCAGGCGTTCGCAATCCAATGACAGATCTGAACTTCAGGAAAGCAATCGCCTGCATGGTAGACAAAGATTTCATCATCACGAACATCCTGTCTGGACAAGCACAGAGGATCGACGCTCCTGTGTGTGCACCTCAAACCGGATATGTCAACGCTTCAATAACGACTAAGGGTGGTGAGCCCATACCGGATCCCACTCCGTATCCATATCCGTTTGATCTGGTACAAGCCGCAAACTATCTCACCGCAGGTGGGTTCATAGACACGGACTTAGATGGCATACGCAACTATCCAACTGGTTGGCCAGGCAGGGCAACTGGTCCAAACTTGGATGGAATACTTGCTAAGCTCAGATCAGACCATCTACCCAGACTCGAGGCCGGACGCCGCCTGTGCGACAACATGGTCGCCTTAGGTGTACCTGTAGCCAAACAAGAAGCAACCAGCGATATATTGAGGCCGATAGTGATGGCACAGTTTAACTATCACATCTACACCGGCGGCTGGAGCTTGGGTCGATACCCAACCTACATGTATAGCCTGTTCCACTACGACAACTGGTTCCCCAACGGACCAAACTATCTCACCGGCATTGATAACCTTGGCAATCCTTCGTATCCAGCTTACGACGCAATTCTTCAAGGGATCTACTACGCGCCTTCCATACCCGCTTTCAAGGCTTCGGTTGACGAGGCTACCTATTTCCACGTCATGAACGTCATCAACATCCCGTTGTGGAGTTACACTGCTTTCTGGGGTTACAGGAAGAACCTAGTGGGCATCGTGAACATGGATGGTTACGGTTTAGAGAACACGTACACATTCCTCAATGCCTACAAAGTTGACGACAAAGACACTCCAGAGAACGAAGCACAAATGCCACTAAAGATGGGAACTGTCCACTCACCTAAAGCCCTGAACCCTCTGTATTCGACGTGGTACTACGACTACGCTGTCTTGGACAGAGTATTCTCAGGCGGAATGGCTACGGAACCGTACAACCTTGCCACCGACAATCCTTGGGTGTTCCAGGATTGGGCAATCACTGAGTGGTACGACTTCCAAGACGACGAAATGGCTACGAAAGTCACCTACTACATAAGGAAAGACGTATATTGGCATGCACCTGAGACAGGCGCAGAAGTCCGCCAATTCAACGCACACGATTTGGAATTTTCGATCTGGTACAACTACGCCTTCGACGACAGCTGGCAATGGAGCGGTTTCAAAGACGTTAAGTACACCCATGTCGTAAATGACTTCACGTTGGAAGTCTACTTTGATACCGCAAGCATCTGGCTCGTTTATGCACCAACATATCCCTTGCTGCCAAAATACGAGTACATAGGTGCTGGGCTCTGCCGCCAAAGCCTACCAGTTATACTGCCAATCCCAGATCCAATTGACCCTAGCACCAAAATGATACTTCCCACCGAAGACACCATAGTGCAGATGATCAGTGCTATCTCCAACCTTGAAGGTCCTCTAGTCCAAGGCGTCGACTACGAAATCTTTGCAACAGGCACTCCGGATTGGGGCCACAACGAAGTCCACTGGCTAAGACCGATGCCTGGAGGTGACGTTGTGACTTTCGTCTTCTGGACGACCGATCCACCAATTGCCTCTGGAGTATATCTAGGAGGTCTTCCTTGGCAACAGACCTGGTACTCAATAGGACCATACTACCCAATACTCCTGAGTCCTGGTGTAGGCGGTAAGGCACAATTCAACTGCAACCCATCCCACTTCTTAGGCGCTCCGCCACTCGGCGAGATCGACTGGATGTGGACATGGGTAGGCACTACTAAACCACGCAGCGGCTACTTCCAAGTGTTCCTGTTCGACGCTGTAAGGCTGTTAGGATCTTACTGTGCACGTGGAGACGGAGTCTTTGACACCGCATGGTTCCCAGGCGCAGACATTGACCCCACTGACCTATGCCACGTGGGACTATACGACGCAGTCACCGTTCTAGGCAAATACGGCCAGAAATTCGGAATACCGCCAGACCCGTAAATACAATCCCATAAATAACTCTCTCCCCTTTTTTTTAAGCTAAACCTTAAATACACATTCGCCCCTCATTTTCGTGGAAGTCTCGGAGGTTCAAGTCATGGCTCTCAAAGGATATATCGCGAAAAGAGTATTGTATTCAATCATCCTCATCTTTGCGGTTCTCACGGTAAATTTCCTCATATTCGCGTTGATGCCCGGAGACCCCTTAGACCAATACGTGGCGGCGCATTTTGAGGCGAAATTAACCCCTGAAGATCTCGCACGACTGAGAGCGAGCTATGGCCTTGACAAGCCATTGCACGAAAGATATGTCCAATATCTCATTACTATGCTTACGTGGAACTTCGGTAGAACATCAATATTAGGGGGAGGGGTATCAGTTAGCAGCTTAATTCTGGAAAGACTTCCCAATACCCTCATACTAATGGGATTAGATGCAATTCTGTCAATTATTGTTGGAATCCTTATCGGCGTTATAGTTGCCTACAAAAGAGGCAGCGTGTTCGACACAGCGGTTGTCACAACATCCTTGATCACCTACTCCGTTCCCATATTCTTCATCGGGTGGCTGCTTATCTTCTTCTTTGTGGCCGAACTTAGACTTCTACCCTCTGGTGGAATTCAGCCCCAAGATTGGGGTCCTCGTCGTGCTCCGGTAGGAATTCCTGAATATATCTTAGGACGAGCAACTCATTTGGTGCTACCTACCCTCACTCTTTTCCTGTTCAGTGTGGGTGGCTGGATTCTTCTCACAAGAGCTGTTGTTCTTGAAACTATCACAGAAGACTACGTGGTGACAGCGAGGGCTAAAGGGCTCTCGCAGAGATCGATTCTGTATAAACACATCTTGAAAAATGCTTCATTGCCGCTTATCACCAACGTTGCATTGACTTTTGGTTTCATAATATCTGGGGCCATAATAACGGAGACTCTCTTTAGGTACAACGGCATGGGGCTGCTAATATGGGAAGCCCTTCATCCACCAGATCTGCCGCTTCTCCAGGCAATTTTCTTCGTCATCGCCCTGTGTGTAATTGTGGCGAACTTTATAGCTGACCTGCTTTATGGTGTTGTCGATCCGCGTGTAAAATATGGGTGAGAGGCAATGGCAACTCGAAAAGCTAGAATGAGATTTACGATCCAAAGGTTTCAGGGTTTTTGGCGCCAATTCCGAAGAAGCAAGAGAGGTCTAACTGGTCTGGGAATAATAGTTTTCTTCTCAGCCTTAGCCATATTTGCACCCTTAATCGCTCCTTATGCTCCCATGGACCCGAAGATGGATGTTGGCAAATACCCCGCCTTGGGTCCTCTCAGCGGACCCAAGATAGCTGAAAGACTGAGTTATCCATCATGGTATCACTATCTTCCTTTGCCCAGAGGGCCGAGAGAAATCCAAGAGACATTCCATACCAGCTTAAATGAAGCAGGCGGTAGGATATTTCAACTATTCGGTCGTATAGGAGAACAGCCCTTAGATGATAGGATTCGGTTGCAAGATAGATGCATTGAAAGCCCGCTAGTCCAAGTAACGTTCCCGAATCTGACCACTAGAGAACTCAAGATTCCAAACGAGGCTTATTGGACGAGCAAAAAACCAGGAGAGGTCACAGTGCCCGTTCTTCTTCCTAAAGAAACCAACATAACGGTGACATACACAACAGGAATAGATCTAACAGACAATCTTCAAATTGTTCCAGATCTCGCCTTCTCCCGAAACCCCTTTGAACAAGGCTCATGGGGAAGCGATTCTGAAAGTGAGGTGTTCGACATAAGCTATGACAGCGACGAAGGATACAACAGTGATGGGTGCATCAAAATAGTCTACAGCCCTCAACAGGTCGAAACCGAGTCTAAGCGAGCAGTAGTATTCCTCAGTTTTGAATACCCTTATTGGGAGCCGCCAAAATCATTCTGGGGGCATATTTCGTTTTTCACAAAAGGCATGCCGGAGGCAAGAGTTAACATAACAGTAACTTGCCAGAAAGACCAAGGAGAATTAATTCAAGTAATCAAACTAGTAAGTGGGCCCTTAGCCTATTATAGTTCTTTACCAATATCCTCGACTAGCGAGATAGTGCGAAACACCATTGGTTCCCCAACGCCAGAGAAGGCGTTGTTCCCCGCCCCAGGCAACTACACTGTGGCCATTGAAGCAGTTTTCAACTCTAACCAAACCACCACACTTCTCTTAGACAACTTCAACATTATACTCTATGGCAACACGTTTGGCCTCCTCGGAACAGATAATGCATCCCCCTTTCCTAGGGACATATTTAGCTCACTAGTTTATGGAACACAAGTATCTCTCGTGGTGGGTGTACTCTCGGCTTTGTTCGGAACCTTCATCGGTCTATTCTTAGGACTCGTCTCTGGCTACGTCGGAGGCATTGTTGACGAAACCATAATGAGGATCGGAGACTTGTTCCTAGTTCTTCCAACCTTGCCTCTTTTTATAATCTTGGTCGTAGCTCTGCAACAAGTATACGGGTCTGTTAGCATGTGGAATATCATAATAGTTTTGACGTTGTTTGGCTGGATGGGCTTCGCAAGAAGCGTACGATCAATGGTTCTGAGCTTGCGGGAGAGACCTTTTATAGAGGCTGCAAGAGCTGCAGGAGCAAAGAGGTTCTACATAATAAACAGACATGTACTCCCTAACGTTTTTGCCTTGGTCTACATCACACTCGCAACATCTGTTCCAGGCGCAATAGTTACAGAGGCATCATTAAGCTGGCTTGGACTTGGTGATCCCAAGCTTGCGTCTTGGGGCAAGTTGCTATACGATTTTCAGTCTTCTGGTATAGTAACAACTAGAGGGCTCACTGATTACTGGTTCTGGATGTTCCCTGCGTCTCTGTCAATTGCCTTGCTTGCCACAGCTTTCATTCTAATAGGCTATGCTTTGGATGACATTCTTAACCCAAGATTAAGACAAAGGAGATAAGAGGAGATCGATTTCCAACATTCACCCTTTTGTTGCCGAGTCTGCTAGACTCCAGACCACTCTATCTACGTAGTTCCAAAATTCCGACTCCAATCTCTCCAAAGCTTCCTGTGACTTGAGGCCTTTCAACGTAAACATCCCTCCGCCAAAAGTAGACGTAAAAATACCAAGCCTAACAAGCTCGCTCGACCTAGAACCTGCCTCAAACTTCACTGTAAAATCGCTCGGTTTTCCCGTGACATGCACTATTATCTCCTCGACAATACCGTGAGATTTGTTCGGTGTGGCAACTATTGTATGAGTTTCGCCCGAGCCTTCATTGAAGATCCCGAAATTCTTCTTCCTGAAAAACTCAACAATGCAATAAGTAAGCGCAGACAGGTCAACATCCTTGTCGATCCACGTATCCTCCATTTCCAACGCCTAAGGAATCTAGATAATATCGTTGGGTAAAAACTTTGCCTGCAAGCAGGTATGTGCCTAAAGCTTAAATAAACGACTAGAAATGTAATAACAATCTAATACAGGTTGGTTTTCAGGAAAATGGCCATCCTAGACGTGCAGAATCTAAGTACATACTATACTACCATGAGAGGTCCTGTGCGAGCTGTTGAGAATGTCAGTTTTCAGATGGAGAAAGGCGAAGCTATGGGTTTGGCTGGTGAATCAGGATGCGGTAAGACCACAGTCGCTCTCTCACTTCTTAGGATTCTGCCTTATAATGGAAAAATCGTTTCCGGGAAGATATTTTACAAGCAAACCGACGTCGTCCCTCTTCCAGAAGAAAAGCTAAGGAAAGACATAAGATGGAAAGGTATATCGCTAATATTTCAAGGTGCGATGAACGCACTCAATCCAGTTTACAGGATAGAAGAACAGATTGTCGAAGCAATCAGGGTCCACGACCCAGACCTTAGCAAAGAGGCGGCCGGAGAGCGTGTAGGAAAACTGCTTGAAATGGTCGGAATGGAACCTTCGAGAGCTAAAAACTACCCTCATGAATTCAGCGGAGGGATGAGACAGCGAGCAATGATAGCTATGGCTCTTGCTTCCAATCCTGGCGTGTTGATTGCTGACGAGCCCGGGACGGCTTTGGACGTGATCGTTCAAGCTCAAGTCTTGAAATTGCTTAACGAACTCAAGAAACGGTTAGATTTGTCGATTATCATGATAACACATGACCTATCATTGATAACTGAAACTTGTGAAAAGCTCGTCATTATGTATGCTGGAAACGTGGCAGAGTATGGTAGCATACTGGCAATTCACAAGGAACCATTACATCCTTACACACAAGACCTAATATATGCCTTTCCTGACATCCACTCTGAGAGAAGAAAAATGGTCTCAATACCAGGTTCTCCTCCCGATTTGCTTCAGCCCCCATCAGGATGCAGGTTTCACCCACGATGCAAATACGCCATGGATGTCTGCCGAAAGGTAGTTCCGGAACTCAAAAAAGTGGATGAGAATCATTACGTATCTTGTCATTTAACAGGTGTGTGATAATGTGTCCTCTGTAGTTGTGAAGGTTGAGAACCTTAAGAAGTTGTTTCCCATAAAAATGGGCTTCTTAAGAACAATCCTCTCTAGAAGAGAAATCAGCGTTCACGCTGTGGAAGACATCAGCTTCGAGATAAGGAAAGGCGAGATTTTTGGCTTAGCAGGCGAAAGCGGGAGCGGAAAGACCACAACAGCTAGGATGGTACTTCGCCTAATCGAACCCACTGGGGGAAAGGTTTTCTTCGAAGGTAAAGAAATAACTCATCTAAATGAGACTGAGATGAGAAAATTAAGAACTAGGATGCAAATTGTTTTTCAAGATCCTTACGAATCTCTGAATCCTCGAATGGTCGTCAGTGACATTGTAGCAGAACCGTTGAGAGTGTTGGGAGTTACACAAAGCGACGCTGAGATGGAGAAAAGAGTCAAAGCAACGTTGGAAGACGTAGAGATGACTCCTCCAGACGAGTTCATGTTTAGATATCCTCACGAACTGAGTGGCGGTCAAAGGCAGAGAGTTGCTGTAGCTAGGGCCTTTGTACTTGAACCAGCGTTTGTAGTTGCAGATGAACCAGTCTCTATGCTAGATGTATCAATCAGGGCCGAGATTCTCAACCTCATGCAAAGCCTAGTTGAAAAGCATCAAACCTCGTTTCTCTACATTACCCACGATCTAGCTTTAGCAAGACACATGTGCGATCGACTCGGTATCATGTACTTGGGGAAGATCATGGAAATGGGTAAAACGGAACAGATTGTCTACGAGCCTTCACATCCATATACGTGCGCTTTAATCGACGCAGTTCCAGTACCAGATCCTACAGCGAAACGAATCGAAATCGTGATCAAAGGCGAAATCCCTAGCCCAGTAAATCCACCGTCGGGGTGTAGGTTCCACACGCGTTGTCCCTCTTACATAGGTGATATATGTCGTACAAAAGAACCAGAACTCATCGACATCGGCAAAGAACACTACGTTGCATGTCATCTATATAGCAAATCCTAGTTTTCCTCAATTATCAATGATCAGGACGAGCTTGCTTAGTTCATACGAAAGGAAACCAAAAAGGTTAATACTAGTCACCAAAGCTTAAATAAGATTCTTCATCAACATATTCTGATGTAAGTTGTTAAGGAAAATCCATGTTGTAACGGTTCTGCTGCTCGCTTTTGTGTTGTTCGGAGTATGCACCAACATCGGAACAGGGTATCGTGAAGACGACTTCGTGATATTCATATACCCCATCGAAATGACTGATGTGAACGTAGGCGAAATCTTCACAATCAGTGTTGTATCATCTGGACCTGTTAAAAATCTCTACGCGTTCGACATCAAGTTAAAATGGAACCCTGCAGTCGTAGAATACTATAGCCATGTTATCACAGTGCCTGTGGAAACACACGCAGAGGGAGTTCTTAACAGACCCTTCTTCCTTATCAAGGAACAAGTTGACTCTGTTTCGGGGGACTTCTGGGTTGCTTGTTCCTCGATGGCTCCCGCGGATCCGTACGATTGTGACGGCGTATTCTTCACCATAACCTTTAGGGTTCTATCTCTCGAAGATGAGCAACCGTTCCACCTAGATAGCATCGCTTTATCTGATGACATAGGTTGTCCGATAGCAATCTACGAATATGAGGGCTTTTGGTCTACGTGGTGTGATGCAGCCATCCGACAAACGAGTTCTGTCTCTATGAATGGGCTTGGGCGGCCTAAAGGACAGTATGAATCCAATGCTGGCTTTAGAAAATGGTGGCTGGAAGTAGTCGTGCGTGCGCGATGACACTCAAACTCGCAGTAACCACACTTCTCTCCCTTTTTTCTGCAATGCCTAGTAAGTAGCTCTTTCATGTAGCAGATTATAATATTAGGGCAAGCGTGAGGGTCTACCATATAGTTTCTAAACAGAATTTGCTTTTCTTGGTCGTGCCTTTTTTTTCGAACTCTTCGCACCCCACACAGACGAAGCACAACCACAAACAATAAGCCCCAATCCGACTGGCAGGAAAGAAAGATATGGATACTCCTTCTCCACATTTTCTCCCCAGAGCTGAAGATAAGGAGGGCCCCAAAGAACCCTTGTAGTTATATTTGCCAAGTAGGAACCTGAGTAAGGAACGATGCCTCCAACCTCACCTAATGGGTCGCTAACTATCAAGCCAGCATCGTTCGAAACAAGATTGAACTCTGGGGGAGCAGGGTCACCAAACATAAGTGAGAATACGACTTCGAATACGCTTTTGCCACCTTCAGGGTTCACGATTTCAACAAGTATATTAGCAGTTCGGTCAGGGTAAAACGACAGATCAGGTGCTTTGAAATAGACGAGCAGCTTTTGGCCCTCTTTAAAATGCCCGCTTATCTGCCAGGCTTCTGGAGGGGCGTCATACAAAGGACCAACTGGTGTGGCATTTGAAACTGATGAACAGGACATTGAAGTCGTTAGCACTCCTGCAAAAAGCAGAATTAAGCCGATACCCACAAATAGTTTTCTCGTATAGACACCTCATGTACAATTACAAAAGAGACAACGCGTTTTATTAAACCTTTAGCCATCATTTATCTTGGTATATGGTCATTCTTCTATGCACGCTGGAATGGTATGTTTATCCTTCATTAAGCCTGAGATTAGCCACTATTGAATCAAAGGTTAAATAGTAGGCAACAATCTACCTGTATCACGGGCGAGAGAGAAGATGGTTGTGAATGAGATTCTCGGCATCCGCCTCACCCCAAGAAAGAAAGATATTCTCATCGTTACACTGTGGGCTGCAGTTATATCATTGGTTATGATCAAGACACATTGGATCTTATATAACACCGTGGAAATGTTCCGCGCTCATCCCGATTGGGCATTTGTCGTTGGTAGTCCCCCATCCTTAGATCTGATTGATTTTGCTGTTCTGACAGCGTCGAGCATTATTACCATTCTGGTTCTAGATGATGTTAAATCCATGATTTATGGTTATATTGTTGCACATTGCATAGCGTTTGCTATTTTCGTTGCTTATGTTTTCATCTACCTCTGGGTGATTCAGGGTTTTCACTTGCATTACTCTGCGGACCCTTTCGGCTGGGAAATCGTGGTGTGGTATGGAATCGTAAACATGGTTTATGTTGGATTTCCTTGGGTTGTCGGTCTTAGCGCGCTTGGCTTTGCAATTGGGTTGATTTTTAGAGGGATATATATGCCATCCAGATGAAAGCTTCTCTGCGCTCCAAACGTTCTGCGGAAAAAAGTAATCAGAAGACGCAAGAGAAAATAAGAGTACTTCAGTTTGAGTCTTTCTAAAAGATCGGCAAGATCACTCACCTGACTTCATAGCGCCTCTCTCACTTTTTTGCTCAGCTTTGTTCTGCATTGTTTGTCGTTTTTGATCCTCAACTTTGAGTCGTCAGGAGTCATACATTATTTTTAAGGCATTGGCTTTTGGTACATGAGAAATGCGAAAATTGTCGCCGACACTGTCCTTTCTTATTGCATTAACGGTTTGCATTAGACAAGAATTGAAGAAAAGCTGTTGAGCAAAAAAGAAAACATATTTAGCGGAGCGTTTATCATAATGTCTCACAAAAGTATATAAATGGAGGACAAATCTTGTTCGCCTACGCAGGACGAATATTACGTGTTGATCTTTCAACCGGAAAAGTTGAAACAGAACCATTGAAAGAGGAAATGGCTAAGCAGTATATTGGAGGCATAGGACTCGGTATTCGTCTGCTCATGGACAACTCAAAGCCAGGCACAGAGCCCTTCAGCCCCGACAATCCTCTGATTTTCGTGACTGGACCGCTTAGTGGCACCATGGGACCCACTGCAGGGAACGGGTATGCGGTTGTTTCAAAATCACCTGCGACTGGAGGAGTAGCTGAAGCCAAGGCACACGGTTTCTTTGGACCTGAACTGAAGAGAGCTGGCTACGATGCAGTTATCTTTACGGGGAAGTCTGAGAAACTCGTCTATGCTTGGATTGACGACGACTCGGTTCACTTGTTGGACGCACAGCACTTGAAGGGAAAGTCACCCTACGAAACAGACACGGCTATCCGAGAGGAACTGGGCGACTACTACATCCGTGTCTCAGCAATCGGTGAAGCAGGAGAAAAACTATCCCGTTTTGCGTCGATCATAAACGATGAATTCAGAGCCATCGGCAGAACCGGCATGGGCGCGGTCATGGGCTCCAAGAACCTAAAGGCAGTGGCTGTTCGTGGAACAAAAGACGTGAACGTGGCAAACCTCGAAGGGTTCAAGGAATTCGTGAAGATGATTCATGAACGCATGAAAGGTCCAGCAACCCGAAAATACCGAACCTTGGGCACACCAGAAAACGTTCTCGTTCTGAACGCCCTCGCAGCGTTGCCGACACGGAACTTCACTCAAGCCACTTTTGAAGGAGCGGAAAGAGTCAGCGGCGAATACTTGAACGAACATTACGTTAAAAAAATTATTGGATGTGCGACATGCGCCATGCGGTGTGACCACGTTGCCGTCGTTCCCGAAGGACCCTATAAAGGGTCGACTTCGAGGATGGAATTTGAATGTCTGTGGGCACTTGGACCGCACTGCGGAGTCGACCGTCTAGACGCTATCATCGAAGCGATGCGTCTGTGCAACCATTACGGCATGGACGGCATTTCCACGGGCGTTACCATCGGCTTTGCCATGGACCTTTACGAGAATGGGATTCTGACAAAAGAAGACACTGATGATTTGGACCTTCGCTTTGGAAACCCTGAAGCCTTGATAGAAATGGTGAAGAGGATTGGCACTCGAAGTGGCTGGTTGGGAGATGTGTTGGCGGAGGGAACGATGAGGGCAGCTGAAAAGATCGGCAAAGGCGCTGAAAAATATGCTCCCCACATCAAAGGGTTGGAGCTGCCAGGCTATGACTTGAGGAGTTTGAAGACTGCGGCCTTAGGATTTTCGGTTTCATTCAGAGGAGCGTGCCATCTACGGTCGGGCGCATACGCACCAGACGTCAAGGGAAAGGTGAATCGCTTCATCATCGAGAAAGGAAGGGGAAAGATAGTCATGGCTGAAGAAGACGTTTACAACGTCATCGACTCGCTCATTCTGTGCAAGTTTTCTAGAGGCACGTATTATGACGGTCTTGATGACATGGCGAAGTACTACACTCTTGCGACGGGTATCGAGGTGACTGCTGAGGATTTGAGGAAGGCGGGTGAAAGAATAAACAACATAGCTCGACTCTTCAACGTTCGAGAAGGTCTGGGAACGAGGAAATATGATACTTTGCCGCCTAAGATAATGACGGTGCCCATACCCGACGAAGGAGTTGCTAAAGGAGCTGTGGTCAACAAGGAAGAGTTTGAAGTGGGGCTGGATGATTATTACGAGGTACGCGGATGGACGAAAGATGGCATTCCAACCGAGAAGAAACTTAACGAACTGGACTTGGAAGAGTTCGCTTACATAGTGGAGACGAAAGGAGAGGAGTAACATGGCAAAGCTTCACGAAAGAAAGTTTGTTTCAGCAGACCCAGAAAAATGCGTCGGCTGCACCGTCTGCGAATACGCTTGTTCGATGGTGAAGGAGAAAACCTACAACCCGACCAAAGCTCGAATACGAGCCATACGCCTTGGTCCCTTGGTGAACTTGGCTGTGGCAT